>JBBQRU010000027.1:0-43235 GCA_038214545.1 Cyanophyceae cyanobacterium
GGGACAGAAGCAGAGGATTTGGGGCAAACTTTGCGCGATGTCAACAAACCGCCGACAAAATGGGAAGTGTATGAGCGTATTTTGCGAGTCCCTTATTATGTGGTGTATGACCGCTACGAAAATAATTTGCGTGCTTTTAAGTTGACTGGCACTCGCTACGAGCCAATATCATTGACCAATCAACGTTTTTTATTGCCAGAGATAGAACTGGGTTTAGGGCTATGGCAGGGTAGCTATCAACAAACAACAGGTTTGTGGCTACGTTGGTATGATACCAAAGATTGGATACCGACACTAGCAGAACGAACACAGCAAGAGCAACAACGTGCTGAGGAGGCGACAATTCGAGCGCAGCAAGAGCAACAACGTGCTGAGATAGAACGTCAAAAAGCTGAGCGATTAGCAGATTACTTGAGATCTCAGGGGCTTGACCCAGATAATTTGCCTTGAGATTTTGTAGGGGCTAAACGCTCGAGATTTTTCCTCCTGTGATACTGATTAATGGGGGGATGCGCTACTCTGTTAGCCGTCAGGTGCCATAGCGTTAGACACTTGGCGGGCACCCTTTAAATTACGGCAATACAATCAATCTCAACTAGCACATCCTTTGGTAAGTGCGATACCTGACACACGCCCGCGCTGGGGCTGTAACTTCCGCAAAGTGCTTTCCATAAATTGTTATTCATTGTGACAAAATCATTTAAGTCACACTATACGCAGGTGTTGGCTACATTCATGTTCGTTGCTCCCGTCAAGATCTATGTCATGACAAACTCGTAATGAAACTGCCACTATTACTAATTTTGGTTATTCACAACAGCAGACTGTTTCCTTAACACTCCTCGATCCTTTTGGTACGAGGATTCTTTAATCACTGACGTGTCTTGCTCTTGCAGGATTTCTCCAACAAGAGTAATCGACTTGAGGGTGTGGGCGAGACGTTGCGAGATGTGCTTAACACTTTGGCTACAGTCGCCCCCGATTGGTTACGTTCTTGGGTACCGCATGAATGGTTTGACCGCTATGAACGTGCAGTAGACGAATATCGTTTGCCCAAAGGAACTGCGGCTCGGAAGGAATATGCTGAAACCATTGGGAGAGATGGGACGCAGCTATTGATCGCTCTGTACGAAGATGAAACAACGCCCCAATGGCTGCGACAAATACCCTTTGTGGACATTCTCTGGCAAACGTGGATGCATCAATATTATATGGATAGTGGTCAGGTACTTTGGCTTGCTGCTGCTGACTTACCACCTGCTGGCAATCGATTTGACTCACCCTATGAAGAAAGATGCCCATGTTTTTACCGAACTTGCCATGATAGATGCTTAAGTTGAACTTAACTTGTCAAACTTTCCTGGTGCAAGAAAAAAAAGAATTTTACAATAGAGTACAAGCGTTAAGCAAAGCTTTTCCCACCAACGTGTCTCAAATCGTATACATTTTGAGACACGACTCAGAGTGTGTCTCAAAATGTCTCGTTCATACAATTCTCAAATCCTCTAAGAGATAGTGAGACTCTTTACCCCGTATAGCTTTTATTGCTCACACGCCAGTTAAAAGGTAAAGTACCATTCACCAGTCAATTTTTTAATCCCCCTTTTCGACGGTTCCTACAAAAAACCCCTTACACCTGTATAAATGGAAACTATGCTTAGAAAGTCTGTTAAGCTCCTCGCCGCACTTCTAGTGACGGCCGGAGGGTTCCTTGCCTTCAAGTCCTTCACCGTTGAACGCGGGCTGGCGGCAGGTACCTGAACCATCTATGTGCTCCAGCGCGGCCCCTACGTTGCGAACCTGTGCATCAAGAACCGGTCGAAGTTCGACCACACAGTTTGCACGGGTAAAGTCCCGGCGGGATCGACAAGGGATCTGACGTTATTTTCTAGTTGATCACAAAACAGGCAAATTTAATGATTATGGATTTGTATAATGTAAATATGCAAAAAGCGAAAATGCTTTCCCTTTTGTGTAGTAAAACTTACGAAAAGAAACCTTGACTAATCTCTGATAAACTCACATTTCCGCTTCAAAATAAAAAAATAATTAAACCAAGTGACCCAACTCTTCCTTTGCTTGTATTGTCAGGTGTCTTAGGTGAGGAATTGATTATTGCATTTCGAGGAACAGTTATAGCCAATAAAGAACAATCATTAAAACCTTGGCAAGAGATGCTCCTAAATATGATTTGTAATGGTTTGGCAGTAGCAGATAGTTCTCATTACCAAAATAAATATAATCCTCATGCTTATGAGGGTATGGTTCATCCAGGATTTGCATTATTGGTAGAAACATTTTTACCTGATATTCAAGCTATTATAAAAAATTCTAATGCCAAGCAAATATGTTTGACAGGACATAGTTTAGGTGGAGCATTAGCTACTTTAGCAGCTTATAGACTGATTAATGATTTTCCTTTTATAAGTGTTTATACGTTCGGATCTCCGCGTGTAGGAGATCAAGATTTTAAGGAGCGATACAAAAAATATAAAATAACACATTTCAGATTTGAAAATAAGAATGATATTGTACCTCATCTTCCACCATATAAGCAGCATCGAGATTTTATTAATAATTTGCTTTGTCCATTTGTTGATTTACAACTACCTGCTGTTAATTATCAACACGTCGGCACGCTTCAATTCATTAATTGGGAAGGACACCTTGTTAAAGATTCGATACGTCTGCAACAAGAGCGATTAACTAAATGTCTTGAAAATATGAAGCAGATATTGCATGATCATGATATATCTTTATACTTTCAATCTTTAGAAAATATAGGAGTCGATATGCAAAGTTCATTAGAAAATATAGGAGTCGATATGCAAAGTTCATTGAACATTCTCATTATAGGTAAAAGTGGTTCAGGTAAGAGTTCCTTGATTAACTACTTATATGGTAAAAATATAGCAAAAACTGGTGTTGGTAGACCAGTAACACAAAATGGATTTGATAAATATAGTATTAATTGGGAAAATATCAATGTAGAAATATACGATTCTGTCGGACTTTAAGTTGGTGATGAAAAGTCACTTGAATGGTTCAAAAATATTAACGATAAACTCGAAAAACATGATGCAAAGTTTCCGGCGATTCAATGGTTTCATACAGTCTTCTACTGTATTAATGCAGGAGGACATAGAGTTGAAGCATACGAAGATAAAATTATCGAACGACTTATTTTTGATAACTATAGAGTAGTTATTGTTGTGACAAATTCTGATAAGATGGAAGATGATGAGATATCTGAATTAGTCAGTCCGATCAGAGAAAATTTTAGCCATAAGAATGCTCCGATAGTTTCAGTATGTAGTGTCGAGAAAAACTTCGTGACGGCAGTATAATTAGGCGTTTTGGTCGTGAGAAATTAGAAGCAGAAACCTTGAAAGGTTTTTGGTACGCGATTACTGTTCGTTTACCAGAGAGATGTGAGTATCTATTACTTCTAGAAATTCAAAAATGGATACAAGAACAAAAAAGGCTTATACGGTCACATTCTGATAAACATGGTATCAAGTTGCAAATTTCACAAGGAAAGTTGGCAAAAAAAATTAATAACAATTTTGATATCTTTCTAGAAGAATTAAAGGGTTTAAGACATAAAACTATTCTAGATGAGATAAATAAAACTGTATCCAATTTTCAAATAATAGCCAACAAACTACACTACCCACAACCTGATGATTTCCCTTCGTTCCCAAACGAGCCCATTATTATTATCAATTTTGTAGAAGATATAAAAGGTATTTTGCTGGAATTTGACAATATTTTGCTAGATATTTTTGTGGGTATTCTTAACTTTGTGGGTGATAGAAATCCTGAAAATATAATTCAACAACTTGAAAATAAAATGCAAGAACTTAAGAAGATTATTAAAGAGCAAAAGCCTGAAATTTTACAGTTGATGGAGGACATGCTTAAACAGAAAGGGGCAAACATAGTCAAGCTGTCACCAGATCCAAAGTAGCCAGTAAAACTCTCACACTACAAGGCTTTCACCCTTAAAAATGGTTTTAAAGGTGTGCGTGGCATTAATAGATACTTGCTGTCGTAGAATTTATGTTATGCGACAAAAAAACAGCGATTTGACCGTGTTTTCATAGTTAAAACTGGCTTTAACTCAAGAAATCCATGTCGTATAAGTTACTGATGACTGTTTTTAGCTGCCTGCCGTCTTACGCACAAGTTTAATCGTTGAAAGCTTTGCTATACAAGGGTTTTTCGTCTACTTTGGATCTGGTATCAGCTTGGGTATATTTGCCCCAACTAACACAACGCCTGCGGGGAAAGTCACACCCGAATGTTGCCATTAGCCTCAACAACCTGGCTAATCTCTACTTAAACCAAGGGCGGTACGCGGAAGCAGAACCCTTGTATCAGCAAGCCAGGAAAATTGCTTCAGAAAGCTTAGGGGTAAATCATCCCAGTACAGCTATTATCCGTGCAAATCTGAAATCCTTGCGTGATAATTATGCTTAACGCCATAAACAGCGATCCCTTGTGCAGTACGTCACGTTTGAGCCATTTCGTTGAATCGGGGTTCTATGATTCTCTCCAAAGTAAGGCTTGGCTCACAAAACTGTTTACGTACAATAAAATAGCTTTCTTATCGCTCCATAAATAGAAAGAGCGTTTCCGGAGCTTAAATTATGCGTTGTCCCCGCTGTCTCAAAGATGTTGAGAAATCCGTTAAGTTTTGCCAGTGCGGTTTTTCATTGGATAATGTTGCGCTAGAAGATTTACAAGATTGGTTTACTTTTGTTAAAAAGTTACTAGAAACAACCTACATTGCAGCATTAACACAGTGGCAACAATCAGGTAAGAACGGTACATTTGAAGACTGGATAAGTCTTCGTTTGCCTAATTTAGCGCCAGTAGACTATTCAGGCACTTATCTTGATGTTGGCTGTGCAAATGGGTATTTACTAGAATGCCTATTATCTTGGGCAACACTCAAAGGTATAGAGATCGTACCGCACGGATTAGATTACTCAGCCGATCTGATTGCCCTGGCACAAAAACGCCTTTCATTTCACCGTAGTAATCTTTTCGTTGGTAATATCTGGAACTGGCAGCCACCGCAACGCTTTAATTATGTACGTACCGAACTTGACTATGTACCACGTAACTATCACAAGCCTTTACTCGAAAGACTTTTGAAAGAATTTATCACGAAAAATGGTAAGTTAATTATTTCTCAATATCGCAATCGTCAAGATGATCTAACAGACAATTGGATTGATAGTGAATTAGAAGAGTGTGGGTTTAAAGTAATTGCAACGCACTCTGGATATAGTACAGATGGTTTAGAATTATGCCGTGTGGCAGTTCTGCACCCAATAGTAGCTCATAAGTCATTCGTGTTAGGAGTCTTGGAGTAGATGTGAAGTTAGCTCGAAGCCGTGTGGAAGGCGAAGGGCGTTCCTTATATTTTTACGATTACGACAATCATTTATTTGAGTTGCACACAGGAACACTCTTTCAGCGGTTACAAAAGTATTTGAGAGTAGCAAAAGAAAAAGCTAATCAACGCTCTGACTGATTCCCTTAACTCAATACCTAAAGAGTTTATAACCAATGGTGTTGATAGCTGCAACCCCCACCAGTGCTACCATCTGCAACCAAGGTTAAAAGAATGGAAATTACAGTACCACTATAAAGCAATAAGTCTGGTGTTAGCTATTCAAACTTAATTTGAAGTGAAAGGAGCTTATCTTCATTCCTTTTCTAAAGTAAAATCGATGTGCTTCATCTCGTTGTACCCCACTATCAAGTTGCAGGCTTAAACACTTAAGCGATTTGGCGTAATCAACCAACCAATCAAGTAAAGTACTGCCATAACCTCTAGAACGTTTTGATGCATCAGTAATTAGATCGTCTACATACAACTGCCTTCCATCACTCAACTTCTCCAAAATTCTAAATCCAGCAACAGCTTTAATGGCATCTTCTTCCTCTAAATAGATTAGAAAATAACCAGTTTGTTGTTGGCACTTAATTCTGTTATTAAACTCAGAAATAGTTAGGTGAGGTCGCAGTTGAACCATTATTGAGAAGCATCGTGTGAGATCGTTATCTTCTGAAGCAAATTTAATCTGCATAGGTATTCTTCACCTAGATTATCTAAACCCCGCTCAAGCTCATTCTACCGTAGGCGAGAAAAAGCTGGTCACTCTCAATTAATTATTTTTAGCTAACCACTATTAGCCAAATCAAAAACCTGTTGGGCGGTCAAGTTGAATTGAGGAAAAGATTGAGAGATAATTTGAGCGTTACCAGCGAACTTAGTAACTTGATATTCACCATCTACTAGGTCACAAACAGAGATTGTCGGTACTTTGGGATTCCCAATAAATTTCTTGCCTCCTAAAGCGGCATAGTCAACAATCCAATATTCCTTAATTTCCATTTCTTCATAATCACGAAGTTTATCGTAGTAATCATCACGCCAGTTACTACTAACTACCTCAACTATTAATTTGACCGAAGTAGCATTTTGGATAATTGATTCGCCTTCCCAACGAGTTTCTGATCCGATAGTTTCTTGATTTAAAACAATGATATCTGGTTCGTAGCCTGATTCTCTATTTGGCTTAATAATTGATTCTCTGGGTATAGTCCAAATTCCTCCTTTTCCTATTTCTCTAATGGTTATAAGTAATCTCTCAATGAGACAACCTGTTAGATTTGAATGCTTACCTCTAGGTTTAGGCATCTCAACAATCACCCCATTATGTAATTCATATCTGAAAAATGAATCTTCCGGATACCATTCAATGAATTCATCAAATGTAAATACTTTTGGCTCTAATTGTGTTTGGGTCATTGTTAGCACCTTCACATATATTTAATTTTACCACTCAAGAAAGAGTGAATTGAAATGTATCGCCTTATATTGCTTCCCATAATTCGTCAAAACCCAATTACCGAAACAGCCTTCTTTCTCTGCTCTATAGTAACTTCCAGATAGCGCTCCAAGCTCGCCCGTTCGTTATATTATATATTCAATTCTCTTTGCCAAGCGTTAGCGCCACAGCCTCAGCGTCAGCGTAGCGAAGCCCTTGGCGTTAGCCGTAAGCGTTGCGCCAGCGCAGCGAAGCCGAAGGCGTTAGGCGTTAGGCACCATAGCATTAAACACTTGGCGCGACACGCTTTAAATTACCGCAATACAATCAATCTCAACTAGCACATCCTTTGGTAAGCGCGATACCTGAACACACGCCCGCGCTGGGGCTGTTGATTCATCAAAGTGCTTGCCATAAATTGTATTCATCGCGATAAAATCATTTAAGTCGGCTAAAAACACTGTTGTTTTGACTACATCAGCGAAACTAGCACCAGCGGCTGTGAGTACTGCTTCTAAATTTGCCATTACTTGCTGTGTTTGGATGGCTACATCTCCTTCTCCGCACATCTCTCCCTTTGCATTAAGGGGAATTTGTCCCGCTACAAATATCATCTGACCGCTAGCAGCGATCGCTTGATTATACGGTCCAACTGGAGCTGGTGCTAAATCTGTCCGAATTACCTTGTTGCTCATATCTCTACCTAACCCAATGTGGGTCTAATACCATAATGTTGATAACGCCAATAATCTCGCAAAATCTGCGCGTGGTCAAAGCAGAGATTATTGGGTATGCGCCAAGACTCAAAAATGCCGACACTTTTGGCATCATCTCCGGCTTGAGGTTCACCTGTCGCAGTGGCGATAAATACAATACTTAAGGTGTGCTGGCGCGGATCGCGATTGGGGTCAGAATAAACGTGAAATTGTTGGATTAACTCTACCTGTAAACCTGTCTCTTCCAACGCTTCTCGTCGCGCTGCTGCTTCCACCGATTCCCCGTAATCCACGAACCCACCAGGAATTGCCCAGCCTAAAGGCGGATTATGCCGCTCAATTAGCACAATCGGGCGTGAGGGGCGATCGCTTAGTTCAATAATAATATCAACTGTTGGTGCCGGATTGCGGTAAGCCATTAGTTGTGTCCCATTCTCTAGATAGGTTTTAAAGCCGAGCGTACCATGATAGATTCGACGGTATTGCGTAATTCTATAATTAGGGTTATTTATGCCTTTTCCTAGATCCAGTGGTATTCTGCTCCATCCCACCTCATTTCCCAACCGTTTCGGTGTTGGCGATTTAGGACTAGAAGCCTATAAGTTTATTGATTTTTTGCGAGATAGTTCTCAACAATATTGGCAAGTCTTGCCTTTGGGTCCAACGGGTTATGGTAATTCGCCTTACATGTGCTATTCGGCGATGGCGGGAAACCCGTTGTTAATTAGCCCAGAACAATTGGTGGAACAGGATTTGCTACATTCAGAGGATTTAGCTAATTTACCGCAATTCCCGGTCGATAGAGTGGATTTTGACGCGGTTGTGTCCGTGAAGACGAATTTGCTCAAAAAAGCTTGCGAAAACTTTAAACACCAAGACAAGCCTACACAACAGCGTGAATTTGCTGGTTTTTGCGAAAGCAAAGCTTACTGGCTAGATAATTATGCTTTATTTATGGCAATTAAAGATGATCTTGGCGGTGCTAGTTGGCATACTTGGGAACCAAAACTTGCTAAGCGTTATCATGATGCGATCGCTGAAATCCAAGGTCGGTTAGCTGAGAAAATATTTTATCACAAATTTGTCCAATTTGAATTTTTCCGCCAGTGGTCGGAGTTAAAAAGCTACGCCAACATGCGCGGGATTCAAATTATTGGCGATATCCCGATTTATGTGTCTCACGACAGCGCTGATGTTTGGTCTCATCCAGAAATCTTTAGTCTGCATCCGGAGACAGGCGAGGCAGCGCTAATGGCGGGTGTTCCTCCCGATTACTTTAGCGAGACAGGACAGTTATGGGGAAATCCGGTCTACGACTGGCCAGCATTACAAAATCAAGACTTTCATTGGTGGGTACAGCGCTTCCAAGCCATGCTCGATTATGTTGATATTATTCGGATTGACCACTTTCGGGGATTTGAAGCTTTTTGGGCTGTGAAACATGGCGAAAAAACAGCTATGAATGGAGAATGGATTAAAGCGCCAGGAGTAGCTTTGTTTGAAACTATTGGTCGCAAATTAGGTAAATTACCTGTACTCGCGGAAGATTTGGGTGTGATTACACCAGAAGTGGAAGCTTTACGCGATCGCTTTGATTTTCCCGGAATGAAGATTTTGCAGTTCGCTTTTGGTTCTGATGCTGGCAATCCATTTCTACCTTATAATTTTCACCGTAATTGTGTAGTTTACACTGGTACGCATGATAACGACACAACTGTCAGCTGGTTTAACCAAGCTGGCGATTACGAGAAAGCAAGATTTTTGCGTTATCTCGGTAAGACTAGTACTGATGGCATCCACTGGGATCTAATTCGTCTGGCTTTGAGTTCTGTAGCGAATCAGGCGATTATTCCGGTACAGGATTTGTTAGGTTTGGGTACTGAGGCGCGAATGAATTTTCCTAGTACAGCCCAAGGAAATTGGGGATGGCGTTACAAATCCGATGATCTATCTAAAGATGTATGTGAAGCTCTCAAAGACCTGACTATAATATTCGGACGACAACCTCAAAATTCGTGATGGATACAGGAGTCAACTCCAATTCGCAATTCGCAATTCGCAATTAGTGGAGACCTGTACCCTCTACTAATTGAAGAGCACTAAAGCAAATGTCTTTGCTGAGAAGATAAATTTTTAGGGGCATAACAATGTCGTGCCCCTAAATAAATAGAAGAACAGAATTCGGCGATTTGATTGGTTTATCCTCAACAGTCAGAAATGATTAAGATTTAGTGTTGGCACCAAAAGTTAGTTCTTGAGCTTCTCCCAATCCCATTTCTTGAGCTTCTTGGTTGTAGCTGACTAACACAGCGCCAGCATTACCAGTCCGAACGGTAAGTTGTTCTTGGGCTACCCAAGTCCGCTGAGAGCCTTGTGGCAGAAAGCCTTCAAATTCAGTTTTGCCATCAGCTACCACTCGTACCCAGGACTGTGATTTCACTGTCATCCCGATGCGTACTGGTTGACCAGATTCTTCAGTATTAGCGCTGACAGGTTTTAGATTGACAGGTTGCTGTGCTTCCGTTTGTGTACTAGCCGCAGGTGGATTTTCGGCATTCTGAGGAGCTTTAGCGTCGTTAATTTGCGACTCGGAACGAGTCAAGATTTGAGATAGACCGTTTACCGAAAAGACGATCAGAAACACATAGATCATATAAAGATGTGTAGGTCGCAACTGCGTCGAGGACAAGCTGCCGCGCCAAGAAGAGTTAATTGCTAAGCGAGTAGAACCGAGAGGAAAACCGCTAACAAATTCAGCACCGTCAAAACCTAAGGCATAAGCATATTGCCGGATGAAGCCTTGAGTATAAACAGGCTCTGGTAACTCTGCTAAATTCCCAGTTTCAATTGCCTGTAATAACCGACGCTGGATCTTGGTAGTGATTGCCATCGCCTCTAAGCTGAGTCCTTTTTCTTGGCGAGACGCACAAAGTTGAAGCCCCAGTTCGGCTAATTTTTCGGCTCTTATTTCCTCAATAGATTGTGAGGATACATGATTATCGTTTTCTTTAACTTTACCTTTAGCAAAATTCATAAACATTTTTAACATTTTTGTCATTCCTCACTCTTAGCTAATTCAGACTAGGTAGTTGGCAGTTGATTTGTTTGTTGCAAAAAGCCGATCTCAAACTCTTTCAGGTGGCGGTAGTCACCTGGCGCTAGCAATTCCCCTGGTAGTTGTAATTGAATTGAACCGATGGCAGTGCGATGCAGCTGGAGTACTGGATACCCTAACTTTTGTGCAACACGTCGAATCTGCCGATTTCTACCCTCCTGTAAAATTATTTCTAAACAAACTCCGTGGGTTTTTTCCTCTAGCACTCTCACTTGAGCGAGCCGAGTTTTCCTCCCGTCCAAAACCACTCCTTGACGCCACTCTTCAAGTACAGATTCCGGTGGATGTCCTTGTAGCCAAACTTGATAGGTCTTAGGAATATCGTGGCTGGGATGGGTAAGCTCAAATGTTAAATCTCCGTCGTTAGTGAGTATTAATGCTCCGGTGGAGTTTACATCCAGACGACCTACGGGGTGAATACCCTGACCCTGACGCAACTCCTCATTAAGTAAATCCACGACCGTGGTTCTTCCTTCTGGATCGTAGCAGGTAGACACTGTACCAGCTGGTTTATAAAGTAACAAATATACTAATGACGGACGATAATTTAGCTTTAAAGGCTCGCCATCGACTGTAATTATGTCAATCGCCGGATTGGCTTTTTGTCCCAAATGTGCTATACCCCCGTTTAGCAGCACCCGACCCGCCAAAATCATCGTTTCAGCTTGACGGCGCGAAGCAACACCCCGCTGTGACAAAATCTTCTGTAAACGTTCCTCCATTAGTAAATCTACTGATTAATTTTTCTGCAAACAAATTTTCGCACAAATATAGACTGAGAAGATGTACAAATATTACAGTAAGAACTGCAATTCTTGACAGTACGTACTTAATTTAACGGATATACATTGAAAGAACATCCAGCACCAGACTTAATACCCGCTCAAAATCGAGAGAGCGATACTCACAAAAGCCGTGTAATTACTAAGGTGCTGTCTCCAGCAGTACGACTTTGGCTGCGATCGCTCACCAGCGCAGTGTCAGACTTAGAAGTAAAAATTTCCGGTGGCGATCGCCAAATTATTTCCGGTTACATCCCACGAGTATTAATTTCTGCTAGTCGCGCTGTTTACCAAGGTTTACACCTCACACGCGTTCGCCTAGAAGCAGAAAACATTCGGATTAACATTGGGGCAATGTTGCGAGGAAAACCACTCCAACTCATTGAACCCATACCAGTGGCAGGAGAAATACTTTTATTCGAGAAAGATCTGAACGCCTCTCTCTCATCTCCCTTGCTATCTAACGCTTTGACTGATTTGTTGGTTAGTCTCATACCAGAATACCGCTCAAAATCAGGGGACACACACTGGTACCAGATTACCATTGAAAGCGATCAAGTGATCCTACTGGGAACCCAATCGACAGCATTAAAAAAAACTACCGTAGAAATACGCTTTGGTCTCAAGTTAGCTAGCTGCAACGAATTGCAACTGCTAACACCCCAAGTCCTCATAGACACTGAATCTTACTTAGGCGAAACAGATTTAAATGTGGATCTTGGTCCCGAAGTCAATATTCAAGAATTAACCTTGACAACAGGGCAAGTCTTTTGTCGTGGAGGTTTAACGGTAATGCCATGAATAGCGCTACGCTAGCAGCGGCAAAAATAGCGTCACGAAATAATAAACGAGAGGGGCGGTAAAAACGTAACTATCAGCACGGTCTAAAATCCCACCGTGACCGGGGATCAACTGTCCAGAATCCTTGACTCCGGCATCACGTTTCATCATCGACTCAGTCAAATCGCCTAAAAGACTAGCAATCCCAATCAATAAACCCAAAGCCAAACCAGTCACAGGACAAAGTGGCCAATCGAGATAGCAAGCGCCAGCAATACCAACACCGATACTCGCCACTACACCAAAAACAGCACCTTCTACCGTCTTTTTCGGGCTAACTTCACAAAGCCGGGTTTTGCCAAACATTTTACCGATGCTATAAGCGCCAATATCCGCCGCCCAGATGCAAAGAAAAGTCAGCATAGTCGCACTCAAACCCGAAGGCAGAGAAGCTAATCCCTGTGTGAAAATACTTGCCAAATTATCCGGCCAATAACCGCCTAAAGGCAAATTACTAACTGTTGTATGATCAATTGCCCGCAGACGCACCCAATAACTAGGTAAATAGCCGCAATAAAACAGCCCCAAGATAGATGTAGAAATATCAGCGATCGTTGCCAACTTCGGCTGAAACAGCAAATAAAAACAGATAAACGTACCCGCGACCGGCATAACCACATCAGCCAATGCCGAATCAATCGTTGCCACAACCAACATCACTTGGCTGACAACCAAAGTAGTTTTTGCCGCCGGTGCGATCCCCGTAGCCCTAACCAAGTCAAAATATTCCTGCTGACCCAGATAAACGATTACAGAAAACATCAAAGTAAAGTACCACCCTCCAAGCAGGGTCATACTCAAAGCCAAAGCGATCGCCACAATTCCACTAAAAATCCGAGACCAAGGCATAGTTAAAAGGATGAGTAGTAAATGCTGAATGATAAAAACAGTTCTAATTCATCATCCATCATTCATCATTGACATTAGTCTAACTTCTCACCACTAAGAATAAAAATCGGGTTAACAGCGGCAAAAGTTTGAGAATAGCCTCGCGTCTCCAAGCGGTTAACCGCCGACTGCACAACTTCAATATTTCGAGCACGCAGTTGGGAAAAACCCTGAGAAATAGCATATAGACTCTCTAGATTACCAGCTGTTGCCACAACTCTACCGAGCGGTGGTAAATATTGCCAACAAACAGCCAAAATTTCTTGAATGGGCCGTCCCCCCTCAATACAGACCCGATGAGGTTTCACAGCAATATCATGCAAACAATCGGGCGCACTACCCTCAACCACATCTACATTGTTCACCCCAAAGCGATCGCAATTACGGCGAATCAAACTAGCAACATCTTCATCACGTTCAATCGCCACAATTTGCCCTTGAGGACACAACAAACCCACCTCAACCGGAATCGTCCCAGTTCCCGCACCGATATCCCACAAAACAGTATCAGGTTGTAAACGCAACTGAGAAATCAACAACAAACGAATTTCCCGTTTACTTAGAGGAATTCCGGGCAAACGCTCAAATAAATCATCCGGGATACCCGGACTAATGTAAGGCCAAAGTTCCGAAGACATATAAACAAAGAAAATAACTTGTTGAGAGCCTAAATTACCAACATAACGTGCCAGCGCCACCGAGCACACACCAAAGTATCAAATCTAACTTTGTTAAGTTAAATTCCCTTAACCTACGCCGCAATAATTCACCGTAAAATTTAAACGTAAAAACTGATTAGCTTCAGAGGTGCATCAAGATGACAGAACTACGTTGGATGGAACTGAGTGTTATTGGCTACGTAATCTTAGTTGTCGCCGGACTACTACCACATAACCTAATATTAGGAATAGTAGCGATTGGATTCCTGCTCACATCGCTATTTGTTAAGTTTTAATTAGGGAAACGCGGAGAACACAGAGGTAACGCAGAGTATCGCAGAGTTGCTCCGCGTACCTCCGCGCCACCTCAGCGAAGAACTCCGCGTTTCAAAAACTCCAAAATAAGGTGCTTATGCTCGGTTTAGGATGGCCAGAAGTCGGAATCATCGCAATTGTCGCGCTCATAATTTTCGGACCTAAAAAAATTCCGGAACTGGGAGCTGCCCTGGGTAAGACTTTACGCAGTTTCAAAAATGAACTGCACTTATCCAGTGACGAAAATACCAGTCCGGAAGATAACAAAGAGGAGTAAGCAAAGAAGTATTATAGTGTATTCGCTAAAGGAGATTTAACACTGTTAACACTCACAGCATCTACGGCGTTGATGGCTGTAGTGTAGTGAGGTGTATCTTCTTTGATGGGACGCCTGATTTCAATTAGGCTAATCGCGCGGCTGACACTTTCTGGGAGAATGACAACCAAACTGTTATTGGGCGCAGTGTCTAAGGTTTGATTAATCGCAGTGGTTTCGTCCAAAATGACTTGATGACGGCAATTAGGTTTGGCGGCTATTATGCCTTGCTTGATCAATTCAGCCGCTTCTCCACGAGGGCGACCGCGTGTATCATCGTCTTCTTTGATAATGACTCGGTCAAAAATTTCTGCCGATAGTCTACCTAAGGTGATAAAGTCTTCGTCGCGGCGATCGCCTGGTCCACCAATGACACCAATTCGTTCCCCAGAATTCCAGTTGCGGACGAAACCACCTAGTGCCTCGTAAGAAGCGGCGTTGTGAGCGTAGTCAATTAAAGCGTGATAATTCGTCAGGTTAAATAAATTCATCCGTCCTGGCGTTTGACTGACCGAGGCGCGGAAGGAACTTAAGCCAGCGCGAATCTCTTCAATTGGCACATTTTGCACAAATGCTGCTAAAGCGGCGGCGAGGGCATTGGCAATCATGAATGGGGCGCGTCCACCAAGGGTGAGGGGGACATTTTCGGCACGTTCAATCCGATGAATCCAATCGCCTTTAAGGACTGATAAGTAACCGTTTTCATAAACGGCGGCTATTCCTCCTTGTTGGGTATGGCTGCGGACGACGCCGGAATCGGGAGACATGGAGAAGAAGGCAACATTCGCTTTGGTGCGCTGTGCCATCGCGGCTACCCTGGGATCGTCAGCGTTGAGGATCGCATATCCGTGGGGAAACACAGCTTCGGCTACTACACTCTTGAGATGGCTCATTTGCTCGACTGTATCAATGTCGCCTAGACCTAAATGATCAGCAGCTACATTTAATACCACACCCACATCAGCCGCTTCAAAGGCTAATCCCGATCGCAGGATGCCGCCGCGTGCTGATTCGAGAACAGCAATTTCAACTGTCGGATCTTGCAAGATGAGTTGAGCACTCTGAGGACCTGTATTGTCTCCGGCTTCAACAAGATAATCACCAATGTATGTGCCATCGGTGGTAGTAAAACCAACAATTTTGCCGGTTTGCTTGAAGATGTGTGCCAGGAGGCGCGTGGTTGTGGTTTTGCCGTTGGTTCCAGTAACTGCGAGGATCGGAATGCGGGTGGGGCGTTCCGGTGGGAAGAGCATATCCAATACGGCACCCGCAACATTACGGGGAAGTCCGATACTGGGAGCTACGTGCATCCGGAAGCCTGGGGCGGCGTTGACTTCGACGATGACGCCGTCTACCTCGCGGATGGGGCGACTAATATCTTCGGTGACAATATCAATGCCAGCGATATCTAAGCCGATGATTTTTGCTACTCGTTGGGCTAACCAAATATTTTCTGGGTGGATGTCATCGGTACGGTCGATGGCAATGCCGCCAGTACTTAAATTTGCCGTTGCCCGTAAATAGCAAATTTCGCCTTTAGGGAGGACAGTTTGTACTGTGTATCCTGCACGCTCCATTAGTTGGTAGCTGTTGCGGTCTAATTCGATCCGGGTGAGAATTTTATCATGTCCAACCCCACGATTTGGATCTTCGTTAGTTAGGTCGATTAATTCCTGAATTGTCGATTTGCCGTTCCCCACTACATGGGCGGGGATACGTTCGGCGACGGCGACCACTTTGCCATCAACGACTAGTACGCGATGATCTCGTCCTCGGTAATAGCGTTCAATAATCACTGCTCGCGAGACTTCTTTGGCGACATCATAGGCCGCTTCGGCTTCAGAGAGGGAGCGAATATCAAGAGTGATCCCGCGACCGTGATTGCCATCTGTAGGTTTGATGACTAAGGGATAGCCGCCGACGCTCTCAATGGCTTCTGGGAGATCTCCCGAATAGCTAATCACCGTACCGCGTGGAACTGGTGCTCCGGCACTCATTAAGATTTGTTTAGTGGCTTCTTTATCAGAAGCAAGTTCCACACCGAGAATTCCGGTGCGATCGCTCATTGTTGCTTGGATGCGCTTTTGGTAAGCACCATAACCTAGTTGAATGAGAAAACGCGAACTCAATTGTGTCCAGGGAATACCTTTGGATTCGGCTTCTTTGACGATCGCTTCGGTGGAAGGACCTAAAGACGATTCACGGCATAAATCTTTTAAGTCAGTCAGGTCTTGCTCTAATTCTGATGCCGGATAACGACCCGTATCTATAATACTTTGGCATAACCGGACTGCTGCTCGGGCTGCATAGCGCCCCACTTCTTCGTGAGCGTACTCAAACGCTACTTGATAAGTGCCTGGGGTAGCCGTTTCGCGGGTGCGACCAAAACCCACAGCCATCCCTGCTAATTCTTGCAGTTCTAAGGCAACATGCTCGATGATGTGCCCCATCATCGTGCCTTCTTGTACCCGCATTAAAAAACCGCCACGACAACCAGGAGAACAGTAGTGACCCTCCAGACTTGGCAGCGCCGTGACTAATCCCTCATAAAAACCTGGTATTTCATGTGAGGGTGTCTCGGCGTAGTTTTCCAAATCGAGCCGCATCACTATCAGTTTTTGGCGTCGAATGCTCCAATAATTGGGGCCCCGTAAAGTCTGGATTTTGAGGATTCTCATGTGAATAATAAATGGAGATTCCGTACCATTTTTGTAGTTTCCAGCTGCTATTGACAGCTAACTGTTCAAGGCGAACAGTTTTTCCCAACGATTTGTAATAATTGACTTAATATCTAGCCTAAGGTAGATATTGTTACCTAATCATTTACCTATTTAACCTCAATTAGGGCGCTGTGGCTATCCGGGAATCTCCTGTAGTGGTGGCTCAACTGTACGCTTTTTTAAATAATAGCGATCGCCATGACAGAGAATGTGAACGCGAAGATTATGCAAGCTCAGCGGATCTGTAGCTGTCAGATCTGGGTGATTAATATAGGATACCTCTCCCGGATCGACGATCGTTACACTCCCTTTACCCATCACTTGCATCCAACCATCGCGTTCAAACATCGCACAGGTATCTTCATCGATCCCAATTCCCAGACGATCCGGGTGAGCTGCGACCGCACTCATTAATCTCCCCATGCGATTACGATTATGAAAATGTTGATCCACAATCACTTCTGGGATAAATCCTAAACCTGTCGCCATATCTACCAGTGCGCGATTGGGAGACTCACCGCTCCCTCCACCGGCAATCATATGATGTCCCATGACTGCGGCTCCCGCTGAGGTTCCAGCCAGGGTCAATTCACCCTTAGCTACCCGCTCGTGGATAATCTCCATTACAGGTGTATCTGAGAGGACGCCACAGAGCCGCAGTTGGTCGCCTCCGGTTAAGAAAACTCCCGTACATGAGGCTAAGGACGCTTGGAACTGGAGGTCTGCGGACTGCTCCCGTTCTCTGATGTCTAAAATCTCAATTTTGGCAGCACCCATTTCTTCAAAAATGCGCGTATACCGAGCGCCAATAATGGCAGGTTCGCGTGAAGCCGAGGGAATAATCGTCAAATGAGCGTCTGTACCGCCGGCACGACTAAAAAAAGTTTGCAGGATCTGCCGTCCGTGAACTTTATCTTCCGCGCCTCCGATTACTAGAACGGCGGTTTTAGTAGCTTGGGGTGTCGTCATGGAGTGCGATTGAGCTTGTAGTTGCGGCATGATGTATTTGGTGCTAATCAGCCTCAGTTGCATTGAACAAAAGTGTTGACTTATTTGCTAAAACTTGCCTCACAAGGTTGATTCAAAGCAGAGGAAGAGCAATTCATTTTCCCCTTGATTAATTTACAAGGTGGCAAATGGTCTGTTTTCAGCGCTGGTCAGAGCCGGACAATGTGACTGAGGATGATTCCATGCCACGAGAGAAGTTGGTACTCTAGTGGCATCATTCATTAAGATGTCACAATATTTAAACATAAATTAAGGGATCAGAGAAGCTTTTGATAATTTAGTACTTCTCCAAAATAAGTCTGTTTAGATACCATAACTGTTAAGTACGTAGGCGTATTAGACAATTTTAAGAGTAGTGTTCTTTAATACTAAATACTGTGCGATTTGATATAGTTACCCTGTTTCCTGACTCTTTCACCTCGATTCTCAATTCTGGACTGTTGAGTAAAGCCTTAGCCAAACAGATTGCTCAAGTGCATCTGATTAACCCTCGAGACTTTACTACAGATAAACATCGGAAGGTAGATGATGAACCCTATGGCGGTGGTGTGGGTATGCTGATGAAGGCAGAACCTATTTTTGCGGCTGTAGAATCTCTACCAGCTTTACCACGACGGGAAATTAT
Organism: Cyanophyceae cyanobacterium; assembly: GCA_038214545.1. Classification (GTDB taxonomy): domain Bacteria; phylum Cyanobacteriota; class Cyanobacteriia; order Cyanobacteriales; family Nostocaceae; genus JBBQRU01. Next base: position 18,833 of record JBBQRU010000027.1, read on the forward strand.
CTTCATGACTCCTCAGGGAGAAACCCTCAATCAACCTTTATTGCGGGAATTAGCCATCAACTACGATCAACTAGTCCTAATCTGTGGTCATTACGAAGGTGTCGATGAGCGAGTACTGAATTTAGTCACCCGTGAAGTGTCTCTCGGCGACTTTGTGCTTACAGGTGGCGAAATTCCAGCAATGGCTTTACTCAATGGAGTCATGCGCCTGCTACCGGGAACAGTGGGCAAAGTCGAGTCCCTCAAAGCCGAGAGTTTTGAGGAAGGTTTGCTGGATTATCCTCAATATACCCGTCCGGCAAATTTTCGCGGTTGGAAAGTCCCAGAAGTCTTGCTCAACGGTAATCATGCTGATATTGCTCGTTGGCGCTACCAGCAACAACTCCAAAAAACTCGCGATCGCCGCCCCGATTTGCTAGAAAATGTCAATCTACCTCAGGACTAATATAGATGAGCAAGATGCGGATTGGGAATGGTTACGACATTCACAAACTAGTTAGTGATCGCCCCTTAATTCTCGGTGGCGTCGAAATTCCTCATGAATTCGGTTTACTCGGACATAGCGATGCTGATGCCCTCACCCATGCCATTATGGATGCCATGCTCGGAGCGCTATCATTGGGAGATATCGGACATTATTTTCCACCTACAGATGAAAAGTGGGCAGGAGCAGATAGTTTGGGACTATTAAGTCAGGTAAACCAACTGATTCGCGATCGCGGTTGGCAAATTGCTAATATTGACTCTGTAGTGGTGGCGGAGCGCCCCAAACTCAAACCTCACATAGCGAAGATGCGCGATAAATTAGCATCAGTTTTGCAACTCCAACCAGATCAAATTGGTGTGAAAGCAACAACTAACGAAAAATTAGGTCCTGTAGGACGAGAAGAAGGTATCGCGGCTTACGCAGTTGTCTTGCTGTTTCAGGAATAACTCAACCATGTAGAGAAATTCTGTTTAATAGTATGTAGTGTTGAAATACTTTCACCTACCGCTGGATATATTTTCAAGTGGTGATAAAATTTACTTTCCGTTAACCAAACTAAATATAAAGTTATGTTTCATTTTCGGCGGCGAACTTTAGTCATAGTGCTGGCAATAATCAGCGCAGTTGCCTTCACAAGTTGTAATCCCAGCAAATTTAAAACTCAAGCCGCGCAAGTACCAGAACTAGTTTTCACCACACCCAGCGGACCAGAGACGTTCAACGTGACTCAGAGTCATTCGGCGTACACTGTTTTTGGCTATCTTTTCGAGGGACTGCTGACTGAAGACGGTTTAACTGGAGATCTACAGCCAGCATTGGCTGAATCATGGGAGTTTGCACCAGACAAGAAACGAGTGACGATGACCTTAAGACAAGGGTTAAAATGGTCTGATGGTCAACCATTGACAATTGATGATGTCGTGTTCAGTTATCGAGATCTTTACTTCAACGAAAAGATTCCCACAGATATCAGAGACGGTTTGCGAGTTGGTACGAGTCGTACTCTCCCCACAGTCAATAAACTCGATGATCGCCGGATCGAATTTACAATCCTTGAAAGATTCGCCCCATTTTTACGCTTTGTTGGATCACTCCCAATTTTACCCGCGCATATTTTGCAGGAGTCTGTCAAAACGACTGATGCTAAAGGTAATCCCACATTTGTCTCTACTTGGGGAACAGATACAGACGTCACCAAGATTATCGGTAACGGTGCGTATGTGATGGCAAGTTATGTTCCTAGCCAACGAGTCATCTTAAAAGCAAATCCTTATTATTGGCGTAAAGACGCTCAAGGAAATCAACAACCTTACATCAAGCGGATTGTGCTGGAAATTATTGAAAATACAGACAATCAACTAGTGAGTTTCCGTTCTAGTCAGCTAGATGACTTAGATGTAAAACCAGAAATGTTTCCCCTACTCAAACGCGAGGAGAAGCGCGGCAAGTTTAAAATTTACAACGGTGGTCCAGAATCTACCACAACTTTTGTCAGTTTTAACCTCAATAAAGCGAAGAACTCTAAAGGCAGACCAGTAGTAGATCCAATTAAATCACGCTGGTTTAACAACTTAGCTTTTAGACAAGCAGTCGCCTACTCACTAGACCGCGAAACCATGAAAACAAACATATTTCGTGGACTAGCAGCACTTCAGAATTCACCGATATATCTCAACAATCCCTTCTACCTCCCACCAGAAAAAGGTCTAAAAGTATACAACTACGACCCTGCAAAAGCTAAACAAATTTTATTGGCAGCAGGATTCAAATATAACCCGCAAGGACGGTTGTTAGACGCCGAAGGCAACTTAGTGAAATTTAACATGCTGGTAAAAGCAGAAGAGCCATCGCGAGTTTCCCTAGCAGTAAAAATTCAGCAAGATCTGTTGCAGATTGGAATACAAGGAGATGTCCAAGCGATCGCCTTCAACGTAGTCCTGCAAAAACTAAACGCCCGCGACTGGGATTGTTACATCGGCAAATTTGGTGGAGGAGGAGTAGAACCGCACTCCGGCTCGAATATTTGGACAAGTGATGGCGGGTCGCATCAATTTAACCAAGGACCAATAGCCGGAGAACCGCCAATTACAGGCTGGGTAGTCAGTGACTGGGAAAAAGAAATAGACAGTTTGTTTATTGAAGGCGCAAGAGAATTAGATAACAGCAAGCGGAAAGTCATCTACGACAAATTTCAGCAAGTAGTCCAAGAACAGTTACCCTTCATCCACCTCGTAAATCCATTGACATTTGAAGCCGTCCGCGATCGCGTCCAAAACATCAAATTCTCCTCTTTAGCAGGTGGAGCCTTCTGGAATCTGTTTGAACTAAAAGTAAAAAACTCGTGAATCAACCCGAAACACTGCGACTCCTCACATCTGTAGCCAACGGTAATCTCACCCCAGATGACGCCTTAGACAAACTCAAAAACCTCAACTACGAATCAGTCGGTGAATTTGCCAAAATCGATCACCAGCGCCAACTCAGAACCGGCTTTCCCGAAGTCATCTGGGGTCCCGGAAAAACCCCCGACCAAATCATCCAGATTATCGAAGTCATGAGCTTGAGCAACCCAGTCGTCATGGCAACAAGAATCACACCCGAAGTCTACACCCAACTCCAAACCAAAATCCCCGACCTCACCTACTATCCAACTGCCAGAATCTGCGCCCTGATATCCACCCCACCCCAAACCCAACACCTAGGCAACATCAGCATCCTCTCCGCCGGAACCGCCGACCTACCAGTAGCCGAAGAAGCAGCAGTCACAGCCGAACTATCAGGCTTTCAAGTCAACCGCCTTTGGGACGTAGGAGTAGCCGGAATCCATCGTCTCCTAGACAACCGCCACGTCATCGACGCCGCCACAGTCCTGATTGTAGTTGCCGGAATGGAAGGAGCCTTACCCAGCGTAGTTGCCGGCTTAGCCAACTGCCCAGTCATCGCCGTCCCCACCAGCATCGGTTACGGAGCGAACTTCGGCGGATTAGCACCCCTCTTGACAATGCTCAACTCATGTGCAGCGGGAATTGGGGTGGTGAATATTGATAATGGGTTTGGGGCAGCAGTCTTGGCGGGTCAGATTTTGCGTGTGGGGGAGAGGGTGTAATTTGAAACGCGGAGAACGCTGAGGTAACGCAGAGGAACGCGGAGCAACTCTGCGGACCTCTGCGCTACCTCCGCGCTCCTCCGCGTTTCTAAAACACTATCGTCCAGTTAGGATCTACTTGTTCCTTCGTATAAGCCACACCATCGATTTTGATTCCTTGGTCATTTAACAAGGTGATGATGTCTCCATCTGGAGAGAGTTGAAGTGGTACTGTCGCAAACTCTCCTTTGCCTATTTTTATCCCGTCAAGTGGGTATTTTTGTTTTTGACCGTTGGCAAGTGACCAACTACTTAGGTCGATTTCATTTGGTGATGTGTTGATGAGGCTGACTGTGCTATTGGTGTTGACTAGGGCGGCGATGATCCGGATTCCTGCGGGGATTGTCGGAATTAGTTGTTGTCCTAGGACGTTGCCTGTGGTGTCGTCGGTGTGGAATGATTGCGATTGGAAGGCGAGGAAGATGCCGACCCATTGTTTACGGTCTGGGTAGTTGATGATTAGTCCGCCATCTTGCCACACGCCGTTGTCTTTGGCGAATTTACCGCTGTTTCCTTGGTTCATGTGGATGTCGTGTATGCCATTACCAGGTTGGAAGTGGAATATCTTGTCGGGGATATTTTCTGGTCCAAATCTTTGCCCAAATGCATAGACTACCGCGTCGGAATTTATCGCCCGCTGGATGTAGAGGTCGAAGAGGTCGTTGAGGTCTTCGCTGGGTCCGTGTTTCGATCCTGGTGCTGATAGTGGTAATGGTTTCATCTGCGCGGGATCAAACAAGTTACCCCGGATATAGTCTAAGGCTGAGTCGGCGGGTTTGCTGCGTAGGGGATTGAAGCCGGATGCCAATTTTGCGAGTTTTTGGGTAATGGGATGGGTGAAGTTTTCGTTTAAGAAGTACAGTACTTCTGATGGTTTTTGTTGTGATTTGACATTAATCGCAATCCGATAGTTAATTTGCTTGTCGTCGCTTACCTGCACTTGATAGTGGGGATTGGACTCAGTGCCTGGTTGAGTTTTGACAACTTTACCCTTAAGCACACCATATTGTTTTAGAGACATGCGTATTTTCCTAACTTTGAAAGTAAATTTTTGATATTGGCTGTTATGCTTTTGACCTTAACCTCTGTTGTTTGTGAGGATAAAGGGGGTGTTAACCCTCACTCCCCTTTACTTGGCTAAGACTTCCACCAGGGTGCGGCGTTCTCGTTCCATTTGTCTGACTAAATTTTCTGGAAGTTGGGATTTTTTGGCGATCGCTTGGTCGAAGTTATTAAGTGCTTCGCGCAATAATCCGGTATTTTTCTGGTTTTTGCCTTGCGCTTTGAGGATTTGACCTTTGAGATAGTACAATTCTGGGTTATTGGCTGTGGTTTGTAAGGCTTGGTTGACGGCGGTCAGTGCTTGATCGTATTGTTTGAGGTCTCGGTAGCCAATGGCGATGCCGCGCTCTGCTAAATATTTAGGACCTGCTGAGGTTTTGAGGCGTTGAATTGCTTCGTCGGGGTTGGAGAAGGGCAGATTGACTGCTAGCATCAAGTCCATGTAACCTTTGAGCAAATTTACTTCGGGATCGTTGGGTGTGATTGCTTCGGCTTTGTCGATGTATTCGTATACTTGGCGTAAGCGATTTAAGGCGTCACCTGTACCGCTTGTACCTTTGTTTTTGAGTACCGTCGCTCCGACTAAGAAGTGACCTACCGCAGTGTAGAGATTGCCGCGTAGTGGATCTGTGGCTGTCAGTTTTTGGGCAGTTTCTAGGGTTTTATTGGCATAGGTGTCGAGTGAGCCTAAGTCTTTACTGGCGTAGGATAGGGATGCTTTGATCGCGTAGGCTAGAGGCTCGTTTGGTTCGCTGGTGATTGCTTGTTGGAGATAGCGATCGGCTGTAGGATAATTGCCATCCCGGAAAATTGCCAGGAATGCGGCTTCTGTTTTGTCGCCAATCCGGTGTTGATTACTGGTGCGAAAGGGATCGGCGGCTAAAGTGGGGTTAACTCCGAGATTAAAAGTGATGACGGCGGTGAGAAGGGATAAAAGGCGTTGGGGAGTTGGTCGCTGGTTAGTCATGGTGGCTCTCAGAATAATTACGGTTGTGATCGGCGTTTGTAAATGTTACAAATTATGCTGCTTTATATTCAGAATATAGATTACAACCCGTTCATCACTAGGCAAAATTGACGCCAATACATACTTTGGGTTCCAGGTATCGAAATTTAGCTTACTATCGCTCTGTATTTGCCACAATGGATATAGAGTGAGGCATGTTTGACCTCTCAAACCAAGCAAAATCCCGATTAGCTCCAGAATTATTCATTTTGCCAGAGTTGAGTGCTTCAGTGACCGAGTTATTTTATTTGTAAACAGAACGGATGTTATATCTAAAAAATCTAATTTATCACCCCACTGCTAGCCCAGAAGCAATTCTCAAATCAGTTAACCTAGAATTAGCCCCGCAGCAGCTAGGGTTGATCGTTGGTCCGAGTGGCAGTGGTAAAAGTACTCTATTAGAGATTTTGTCGGGATTAGCTGAACCGACGTCTGGCTCAGCCTATTGGCGAGACCAAGAATTGGTAGCTGAGCATTTGCAGGAGTTGGCTGGGTTGGTGTTTCAGTTTCCGGAACGGCATTTTTGTGGTGGGACTATTTTAGAAGAATTGCGGTTAGGTCATCCTGAGTTGGGGATTGAGCGAGTTAAAGAGGCGCTACGATCTATTGGGTTGGAACATCTACCTTTGCACACTTCTCCTCAAGCTTTAAGTGGTGGTCAGCAACGCCGTTTGGCTTTGGCTGTGCAATTGATTCGTCAGCCACATGTATTATTGTTAGATGAACCAACAGCCGGTTTAGACTGGTCGATACGGCGACAACTGGTAAGTCTGTTAGCGAAACTCAAACAAGATTGGACTTTGCTTGTTGTTACTCATGATGCTGGCGATTTGCTAGCGATCGCTGACAAATGCTGGACACTCAATCACGGTGAAATCGCCGCAGTTGACCCGGCGACTCTGAAAGCTAAACAAAAAGAACCACTTTTGATTTCTAATGAATGAATTAACAACTTTGTTGCCAGAAATGACTGACATTTGGCAGCAAACTCTGAATTGGCAGCCGACAACTCAAGTGCAGCAGCAATTTCAGCGCCTTTATGAATTTATTTTATCCGGCAACCGGCAAATGAATTTAACCCGCATCACCGCAGCGGATGAATTTTGGGAAAAACATTTATGGGATTCCCTGCGCGGACTTCCGGCGGACGAGATCGCTTCGTTGCCAGAAGATGCAAATGTGATTGATATTGGTACAGGTGCGGGTTTTCCGGGTATTCCCGTAGGGATTGCTTATCCTGGGTATCGGGTGACACTTTTAGATGCTACTCGTAAAAAGATTGCTTTTTTGCAGAGTTTATTGACGGATCTAGCGATCGCTAATGTACAAACAGTATGCGCTCGGGCTGAGGAAATAGCTCTCCAATCTCAACATCGGCGCAATTACGACCTTGCGTTGGTTCGGGCTGTGGGTACAGCTTCTATCTGTGCTGGATATGCTTTACCGTTGCTCAAAAACGGCGGTTTGGCTGTACTTTATCGAGGAAATTGGACAGACAGTGAAACGGAAGAATTACGGGAAAATGTGACTGAACTCGGTGGTGAAATTGAGTCCATCCAGCAATTCACTACGCCTTTAACTCACAGCGTCCGTCACTGTCTGTACCTACGAAAAGTGAAAGATAACAGGGTGTTGGGAAAAACAGGGTGAAGGGTGTAACGCTTTAAGCTGTTTTACTCGCCTTGGCAAATCGGTTGTTGATTTCGTCCCAATTGAGTACGTTCCACCAAGCAGTTAAATAATCGGCGCGGCGGTTTTGGTAGTTGAGGTAATAAGCGTGTTCCCAGACATCATTACCCATAATTGGGTAGTTACCGTCGGTGAAAGGGCTGTCTTGGTTAGCTGTACTCGTTACGGCTAATTTACCGTCAGGAGTCCGGATTAGCCAAGCCCAGCCACTACCAAAACGACTAGTACCAGCTTCGTTAAATTGCTTTTTGAAGGCGTCAAAATTGCCAAAGTTTTGACTAATAGCTGCAGCGATCGCTCCTGTAGGTGCGCCACCACCTTTTGGTTTCATAATTTCCCAAAACATGGAGTGATTTACATGACCGCCGCCATTGTTCTGAACTACTTTGCGGATGTCTTCGGGGATGGTATTGAGTTCACGTAACAATTGTTCACCAGTTTTGCCTTTGAGTTCTGGATGTTTGGCGATCGCGGCATTTAGGTTCTTGACATAAGCTGCATGATGTTTATCGTGGTGAAACCCCATTGTATTCGCATCAATATAAGGTTCTAGCGCATTATAGGCGTAGCGTAAAGGCGGTAACTGGAAAGCCCCGGCGGGAGTTCCGGTACTAGGAGTAGGACTAGCACTAGTTTGACTACGATTATCGGCAAAAGCACAAGCATCTAGAGCAAAAGCACCAGCACCAGTTCCTAGTAAAAACAAGAAATGACGGCGATTCAGGGTCATATAAATAATTAGGAAAGTAGAATACTGATGAGCTTTTCCTATTGTCTCATAGCTCAACTATACTGCGACTTTGTTGTCCTAAGTATATTTTATGATTGCTAAATGGCAGTTTTAGGTGTCGAGCAAGCTTCTTGGCGACCTTTCTTTGTGGTAGAGACACAAAGACGCAAAGCCTCTGTGTCTTTGTAATTAGTAAAATTTAACTTTGAGACAAACGTTTTACTGCTTCACCACCTAACATCTGGTGTGTTTCTGCTAAGAAGTGGGGAATTTTGTCAGCGTAAGGACTGGTTTGCAGGCATTTTTGCCAGTCTGAATTGTGGATTTGGTCAGCTTTTGCACCGGGAAACCAATGACCACCGTTACCGAGTAAGTTGTAACGCATTTTGCCGAATTCGATCATATCGTAGGCGATCGCGAGATTTCGCAACCACAAAATCATCAGCACATTCACATTACCGGGTGTTTCCGCCATTGTGGGTAAGTTTTGATGCCAAGTTTTCACCCAGTCCTCACCCAAAGTCGCGATCGCTTGTGCTTCTAACCGCGCCAAAATCGGCGGTAAAATTTCGGAAGCGCGGTCTATCAAATCTAAAGTCTTCAGATGTTCGTCAAAATCCTCCGGTTTCGCTGCGCCTATACTCAAGGTATGTACCTGTGAATGACTCAGACAGAATAAATTGTTAAACACCATCGGACTTAAAGGCGCACAAAGTTCAACTAATTTTTGTGATGGTTGATACAGCATCCCGCCTTTATTCGACGGACTAATGATAAATACACCCATATCACGACTAGCAGCGGCGGCAATGGCTGGCCAATTAAATTGATAAATGTAATACCAGTGCAAATTCACGTAATCGAATTGATTAGTCGCGATCGCCTGTAAAATAATTTCAGTTGGCCCGTGAGTAGAAAAGCCAATAAATTTAACTTTGCCCTGGGCTTGTAATTCCCGCAGCACATCTAAACAGCCACCAGGACGCATCACCTGCTCAAAGTGTTCTGCATTATTAATTCCATGCACTGATAATAAATCCACATAATCGAGCTTGAGATTTCGCATTGACTGTTTAAAAGTCGCATGGAATTGTTTAGCATCTGCCTGTGGACCGATTTTTGTTTGGACAATTAACTGGTCGCGGGGAAACTTGGGTAAGATTTCTCCTAGTTGCAGTTCAGAAGTACCATAGTCACGGGCAGTTTCAATATGATTGATGCCCAATTCCACAGACCGACGAATTGTCGCTTCGAGATTTTGCTGGTTTTCACTGGGAATTTGCCACTTGGGAACATCCTGCCATTTGAACTGATATCTCATACCACCGCAAGAGAATACTGGCATTTTTAACTCAGTGCGTCCAAATCGTCTGTATTGCATCATCATTGAGATTTTAGAGTTCTCTCTTAATCTAAAATCTCAAGTTTAAATTTGCTACATTTGCCGAACTAAAGGTTGACCATCTTTGACTTCGCCAACTAAAACGATGTCAGTACAGCCAAAAAAGATGCCATTTTCTAGCACACCGGGAATATTGTTCAAAGTTTTTTCCAGTTCTCCTGGGTCAGGAATACTATCAAATTTGACATCAATCACCATATTGCCTTGGTCAGTAATGACGGGACCAGCTTTTCGGACACCCATCCGCAGTTCGGGTTTACCACCAAGTTTTTTGATTGCTTGCATGACGGGAGTAATCGCCATCGGGATGACTTCTACAGGGACAGCAAAAGTCGAACCGAGACGGTCAACTAACTTACCGCTGTCAACCACCACGACGAATTGTTCTGCGAGGTAGTCTACAACTTTTTCACGAGTATGTGCTGCACCACCACCTTTGATTAAAGTCTTGTGAGGATCGACTTCGTCCGCACCATCAATCGCAATATCAATGTGGTCAACAGCGTCGAGGGTGGTGAGAGGGACCCCGTACTGCTTGGCTAAGACTTCCGATTGAAATGATGTGGGAATGCCAACAATATCTTTGAGTTCGCCAGACTTGAGGCGATCGCCTAAAAATTGGATTGTAAATGCTGTGGTTGACCCAGTACCCAAACCGACAATGGAACCGGATTTGACAAGGTTAGCGGCGGCTCTGCCTACTTCTTGCTTCATTAACTTAACGGGGTCTGCTGCTGCGGTCATGCCGTAATATCCTTAAAAACTGGCTATTAAAATAGTAATCGGCAGCGGACATTGATATGATTATATTTCCCGTGTCACCTATAATGTTCGGCTAAGTTCTGAGGATTTGCGTTGCCACACATAGCTAAGATATTTATTTATCCCATCAAGTCACTAGATGGCGTTGCTGTAGACCGGGCAACAGTTCTCTCTGGTGGCGCACTACAATTTGACCGCGAGTTAGCGATCGTTGACACTCAGGGCAAATTTGTGAATGCCAAGCGTTATCCGAAAATACACTTAGTGCGATCGCAGTTTGACCTGGAAAATAGAATTGTAACTTTGAGTTCCCCGAATCACGCACCCCAAGTTTTTCATCTAGACAAAGAACGTCAAGAGATGGCTGCTTGGTTTAGTGATTTTTTTGGCTTAAGTGTGCAATTGCAGGAAAACTTCGAGATGGGGTTTCCCGATGACCTCAAGTCAACAGGTCCGACGGTGGTGAGTACTGCTACTTTGACAGCAGTGACTAATTGGTATCAGGGGGAAAGCCTGGAGCAAATCCGCCGCCGTTTCCGGACAAATATTGAAATTGACGATACTCCAGCATTTTGGGAGGATCGGTTATTTGGGGAAACAGGCGAGATTTACTCTTTTTCGGTAGGAGACGTTCAGTTTGAGGGGACTTATCCCTGTCAGCGTTGTCCTGTGCCAACTAGAGATGCTTTAACGGGGGAAGTTTATCCCAATTTTCAAAAAATATTTGTGAACAATCGGCAAGCAAACTTACCTAAGTGGACGGCGACATCACAATTTAATCATTTTTACCGTTTGAGTGTGAATACACGCATCCCGCCATCGGAAGCGGGAAAAATGTTACAAATTGGTAACATTGTCGAGATGGGAAATCCGCAGTCTGTAAATTAATCAAAGACTCCGAATTTCGCATTTCTATCCGGTTAATAGGCTTAAAATAAGATATCTCTGAGATTGATTGATCGAAATGTCATTCTCATGACTGATGACAGGTTCCGCTTAAATCATCCGCTAGATGGTTGAGAGTGGGACGATGTCTACAGGTAGACGACACCCAGAGGGAACACTGACATGCACTTGAGTGAAATTACCCATCCTAATCAGTTACACGGTCTATCGATTCGGCAATTACAACAAATTGCCCATCAAATTCGAGAAAAGCATCTGCAAACCGTGGCAGCAACTGGTGGACATTTAGGTCCGGGATTGGGTGTGGTAGAACTGACGCTGGCACTTTACCAGACACTAGATTTGGATGTTGATAAAGTTACTTGGGATGTAGGGCATCAAGCCTACCCCCATAAATTAATTACTGGACGTTACAGTAGCTTCCACACACTACGACAAAAAGACGGTATTGCGGGCTATTTGAAGCGTGGGGAAAGCAAGTTCGATCACTTTGGCGCAGGACATGCTTCCACAAGTATATCGGCGGCGTTAGGGATGGCGATCGCTCGCGACAGAAAAGGTGAAAAATTTAAAGTTGTTGCCGTTATCGGTGACGGGGCGCTAACTGGCGGGATGGCACTTGAAGCCATTAACCATGCTGGACATTTACCTAAAACCAATTTGCTTGTTGTCCTCAATGACAACGAAATGTCGATTTCTCCGAATGTGGGGGCGATTCCGCGCTATTTGAATAAAATGCGTCTGAGTGCGCCAGTACAATTTATCTCGGAGAATTTAGAGGAACAAGTCAAGCAAATCCCCTTTGTTGGCGAATCTTTGTCCCCGGAACTGGGACGGATTAAAGAAGGGATGAAGCGCTTAGCCGTCCCGAAGGTTGGTGCTGTATTTGAAGAACTTGGGTTTACTTATGTCGGACCTGTTGATGGGCACAATTTAGAAGAGTTGATTGCCACTTTTCAACAGGCACACAAAATGCCGGGACCTGTGCTGGTGCATGTGGCGACGACTAAAGGTAAAGGTTATGAAATTGCCGAAAATGATAAAGTTGGCTATCATGCCCAAACTCCTTTTAATGTCTCTACTGGTAAAGCGAATCCAGCAACTTCACCGAAACCACCAGCTTATGCTAAGGTTTTTGCTCATACCTTAGTCAAACTGGCGGAGAATAATCCCAAAATTATTGGTATTACCGCTGCAATGGCAACGGGGACTGGGTTAGACAAGTTGCAAGCCAAGTTGCCTAATCAATACATTGATGTCGGGATCGCCGAACAACACGCTATTACCTTAGCGGCTGGACTTGCGTGTGAAGGTATGCGTCCGGTAGCGGCAATTTACTCAACTTTTATTCAACGCGGTTACGACCAGATTGTTCACGACGTTTGTATCCAAAATTTACCCGTGTTCTTCTGTCTCGACCGCGCCGGAATTGTTGGTGCTGACGGACCAACCCATCAAGGGATGTATGACATTGCCTTTTTGCGTTGTTTGCCTAATTTGGTGTTAATGGCACCGAAGGATGAGGCGGAAATGCAGCGGATGATTGTGACGGGGATTAATCATACTAGTGGTCCGATTGCGATGCGCTATCCGCGTGGTAATGGTCACGGTGTCCCGTTGATGGAAGAAGGTTGGGAGGATTTAGAAATCGGTAAAGGCGAAATTCTCCGTCACGGCGATGACGTGTTATTGGTAGGTTTCGGCACGATGGTTTACCCTGCCATGCAAGTTGCGGAAATCCTGAGTGAACATGGTATAAAAGCGACTGTGGTGAATGCTCGTTTTGCCAAGCCGTTAGATACGGAGTTGATTTTGCCTTTGGCTCAGCAAATTGGGCGGGTGGTGACGTTAGAAGAAGGTTGTTTGATGGGCGGTTTTGGCTCTGCAGTGGCTGAAGCTTTGTTGGATGCTGATATTGTCGTGCCAATTAAGCGGATTGGTGTGCCAGATATTTTAGTGGAGCACGCCGAACCAAATCAATCTAAGGCTTCCTTAGGTTTAACTAGTCCTCAAATAGCTCAAACCGTTTTGCAATCTTTCTTTCAGCGGAAATTATCTCCTGTAAGTTAAGTTAAAATTCAGGTGGGCAATTTCGCCTACCTGAACTCATTTTTTTTGTAAATTAAATTACATATAGTTTTATGAATTCTGCAAATCAAGTTTATCCCGTTATTTGGCATAATGACTCTGTTTCTTTAATTGACCAAACTCGTTTACCGAATGAGTATACATTTGTCGAAATCAGTCGGTGTTCGGATTTAGCACAGGCGATTAAAACCATGATTGTGCGCGGTGCGCCAGCGATTGGGGTGGCGGCGGCTTATGGGATGTATTTAGGTGCGCGGGAAATTCAGACTAGCGATCGCCATGAATTTTTGAGTCAATTAGAAAATGTGGCGGAGTTATTGCGGGCGACTCGACCAACGGCGGTGAATTTATTTTGGGCGATTTCCCGGATGTTGAAAACAGCCTATGAAAGTTTAGGTCCGGTAGACACGATTAAACAAACTTTGCTGGAAACAGCACAAATTATTAATACTGAGGATTTGCGGACTTGTCATGCGATCGGTGATAATGGTTTGGCAATTTTGCCTTCCACTCCTGAACAGTTGACAATTATGACTCACTGTAATGCGGGTGCATTGGCAACTGCTGGATATGGTACAGCTTTGGGAGTGGTGCGATCGGCTTGGCGGGAAGAAAGATTGATGCGGGTTTTTGTGGGTGAAACTCGCCCTCGTTTACAAGGTGCAAAACTCACTGCTTGGGAATGTGTCCAAGAAGGCATTCCGACAACGATAATTACTGACAGCATGGCAGCACATTGTATGCAGCAGAATTTAATTCACGCTGTGGTTGTAGGAGCCGATCGCATTGCCGCTAATGGTGACACAGCAAATAAAATTGGTACTTATAGTCTAGCGATCGTGGCTCAAGCTCACAATATTCCGTTTTTTGTAGCGGCACCGCTGTCAACAGTTGATTTTACCTTACCTGATGGTAGCCAAATCCCGATCGAAGAGCGCGACCCAGAGGAAATCTACAAAATTGGGGAAACGACGATTACTCCCAACGGTGTAGATTTTTACAATCCATCTTTTGATGTGACACCAGCAAGATTAATCACTAGCATTATTACAGAGTACGGCGCATTCTCACCCAGCGATTTAAAGCAATTCCAAGCCAAGCAAGCAGTTTGAGAAGAAATAGATTATCTGTTATCTGTTTTAATACCCTGAGAAGATATGACTGACGCACTGCCACAAGATTCATTAACCACGCTAAGAGAGCATCACGCAGAAGTCACTCTGCGCGAATCAGAGGCGAAATACCGCTCGTTATTTGCGTCAATTGATGAAGGCTGCTGCATCTGCGAAATGCTGTTTGATGAGAACGGTAAACCGCAGGATTATCGATTTCTGGAAGTGAATTTGGCTTTTGAACAGCTAACCGGACTTCAGCAAGCAACAGGTAAAACGGCGCGGGAACTTATTCCTAATCTGGAGCCAGAACGATTAATTGAGGCAATTATGAGTTTGTTAGGGAGCAAAGCCTGAAGAACGAGTCAATTGCATCAAGTAATTGTTACGCACAAACTTTTGTGACAGTAGGTAGTTTGCTGACCTGATCCCACCAACTCCGAAGTTTAGGAGTTTTAGCGGTAATTGTCGCAAACTCTGGGGTCAGGGAGAGATAGATAAAAATGGGAATTAGGTAAAAATCAGCAATACTGAGTTTACTTCCTAATAAATATGGGCTAACGGTTAATGACTCAATAGCCTCTGCGGCTTTTTGTGCTGGTGCAATAACGTTTTTTACCTTGTCTTCGTCAGCTTTGCCACCTTGACTTGGTACAATTAGGCGCTGAATTACAATCGTTGTAATCGCCGCCGGATATAGATAGCTATCAATAATTGCCATAATCTGCCGCATCCGAGCTTGAAGCAACGGCTCAGAAGGGCTGAACTTGCGCTCGGCTAAAACCGTGTCGAGGTAGCCGGTAATTGCTGAGGTTTCATACAGCGTCTCTCCGTCCACTTCTAAGGTCGGAATTTTGCCAAATGGATTTAAGGCAAGATATTTTGCTG
Organism: Cyanophyceae cyanobacterium; assembly: GCA_038214545.1. Classification (GTDB taxonomy): domain Bacteria; phylum Cyanobacteriota; class Cyanobacteriia; order Cyanobacteriales; family Nostocaceae; genus JBBQRU01. The sequence continues at coordinate 34,110 of JBBQRU010000027.1, forward strand.
ATTCGTTTTCGCCAGTAAAAATGTCGATTTCTTTAATTTCATAGTCTGCACCTGCTTCTTCTAGCAACAACCGGACGGTACGGACGTAAGTACTACGCGGAGTACCATAGATAATGGGTTTTGCCATGATTTTGAGATTCTCAATCAAAAACTCTATCGTAGCAACAATATGCAATGTATCTCCCACAATAATAAATAAAAAAGGACGGTGTAGCCGCCGACCTCATTAAATACCTGTTCGTTAATAACTACGCTACTTATATGGCTTTACTTACTTAAAGAATAAGGTATAATTCATTGCCTCACATTTAGGCTTTTCAGTTTATTCTTAATTTTTATTGACACAGTAAAAATATTTAGGCAAAATATAGCAATCCTATTTAAGATTTAATCGCGCTTCAACTCCATACTTATAAGGAATTAATCCTCATGAGAATGAACGAGCAGGGAAGCTATGCAGCATCCCCAACGCTGAGGATTTTGAGGATCAGCTGGAAACGGAGAGAATTTCGCCCAGACAATTCCATCAGCAGTTTGGTAAAGTTCTTCAATAATCGCGTTGTAATTGCCAAAGGTACTTGTGCTTACAAGGATTTTTGAGCCGGTGGTAAATACGTCACCATTAACGTTAGTTGTCGATGCCAAAAATTTTAATGCTGAAGACTGGGTTTTTCTAAGCTGAGGTTTCAATGGCTGCTTAATGGGAGATGAACGCTCCACATCAACACTGGGATCAGTTATCTGGATTACTTCTACGCTTTTGGTTTCTAAGAGTTCAACCGGCGCAGAAGTTTCATTTTGCTCTTGAATATGAGGTTGATTGTTCTTAATAACTGCCAGAATTTTTGGGGGAGTAGCAAGTGGTTTTGGTGGAAATGCTGAATCAAGATTTTCCATCATAAGTTTTTTGTAAAATAAGTAAAATTTACAGATTTTGCAGGTTGGTGTTTTTACGAGTACTGATATGCCACCCAAGTGCTAACTATCACAATTGACTTGATTTTACTTTTGAGCAGTTATGGGGAACAGCGGCGAGTACTTAAAAATTACTGTCATCAAATATCTTTTAACAACTATAAATTTTTTAAAGCTCAGGCTTACTCAGAATGTTAACAACTTTCCCTTATATTTATATGCGATTAAAAGCAACACGTCTATGATCTAAATCACTACCAAATAGCAGTTATTATACTAAATTTAATGAACTGTTAATGTATAGTCTCGAAGGTTTTTAAAAATGGTGATAGCAGAAAGATCGGTCACGCTGCAATTCCTAAGGATTCAAAACGGATCGCAGATCGAACCTGATCAGAAGTACAATCAAACTCATTGGCAATATCTTCAATCTCTTCTCCAGCCTCATAAAGATCCACAAGCGTTGCAGTGGGAATTCCTGTACCCACAATAATCGGTTTTCCAAAGGAAATTTTTGGGTCGATACAAAGAATTTTGGCAGTGTCTCCTTCTGTCTGAATTAAGGGAAAAAGTCGTGATGCAATCCCTCTGGAGTCCCATTCGATGCGGGTGAGAAGAAATTTCAAGGTTTCTCGCATCGCGAGTTGCCCAGAACGAGAAACGTTGACTAGCCGATCCATCGAATCAATAAATAAATCAATCCCGTCCGCCTGAAACCTGTGCTGGATCAGAGGATGATCGGTTTCCAAGACTTGAGCAAGATAATCCAAAGCCTTGCGAACTCGATCAAGCTTGATTTGATGGTTTTCCCGGATTACTCGGAGGATATGAGCCTCAACCAAATTAGTGAAGGAGATTTCCGGCTGAGCGCGATCAGGACGCCAGATAAGTGGCTCAAACTTCTTTTGTCCCTGCTGAGTAATGTAGGAGCGTCCATTGAACCACGATCGCAGTGTGACAACTGGTATCCGCAGGTATCGGGCTGCATCTGCTACAGAATACGCTGGGGAATTATAAATTTCTGCATCCCAATCAAACACGGCAGTTTTTGTGAAGATAGCAGTTTAGGTACTTGTATGATAACCTATAATATTTCAGTTAAGAAAACTTATCTGCCTCCAACTTAATCATAAGCCGCATGTACATGAATCTCTGTATAATGTCAATGTTATTTTTCAAAAAGCTCCTGAATAAAAGGGAATTTACGCGACAATAACCAAATCGCTATCATCACAATAATTCCTCCTATCAAACCATAGCCAATGGTTTCGGCGAAATTTAAATATCTTCTGGTATCCAAATTAGACGTGCATGGCGATGTCGTTTGAATCTGGGGAGAAGAATTAGCGCTGAAAAAACTGGAAAAACTGCTCGATATAATTCCTCCAACACCAATTCCACTACCTACAGCGAGAATTGTAATTTGTTGGTTGAAATCACGGTCTTTTTCTGTCTTTTTTCGAGCATCTTCCAGAGATGCTTCTTTTTCTTGTCGAACAGTTTCCAGCTTTGCTTGAGCGATTGCTACCTGACCTCTAATCGATGCAAGCGCTTTGTCTACCAAGTCAAAACCACGCTGAAAATAGCCCAATTCGGCTTTAATTTGCTCCTGAAAATAAGGACACCTTTTTTCCCCAAAAATAGCCAAAAAGCTAAGATCATCATGAGGGAATACACTTTGAATTTCTTGAAGTTTTTCTAGATAGTTACGAGTGTTAACATTAATATCATTTAGGTGTTCCTCTACATCTCGTAATTGTTCTGCATACTCTAAAGACATTCGAGGTAATTGAATCAGTTGATTATTAAACTCTTCTAAATCTAATGCATTTAATCCAGGATTATCACTAGTTTCGAGTACTTTATTAATTTCTTTTTCTATGAGATTATACTGTTTTTTGACAGATGGAAAAGTCTCATGACTTGTTTTATAAGCATGTATAACTTTTGCCCGAAAGAAAAATAAATCTAGTAAATCGTTATAGCAAATCTCAAATTTATTTTCGGAAGTTTTTTCACAAAAAAACCAAACCAAGATGTGGCGATAAGTCGTTAATTGTCTAAAAATACCATATTCAAAAATCGGGCATCCAAATAGCTCACCTGCGCGATTAAAGGGTGGTATTCTGTAGTCAGCAGGAAAAAGAGGTTCTAGACATTTATCGCCAAGAATTTTCAGATCTTCCTGGTTTTTATTTTTATCTCTTGATGATAATGTAGCTGTAATTAGTAATGTTTGACCTAGGAAATGCTCGCTTTCTTCTAATATAAAACAGTTTTGAGGATTTAAATTTAAATTCTTAATATATTCAGATTGAAATTTTACCCCGTTTTCTTTTTTCGGACGACGAACATTCAGCCCTATTCCGTAATTATCATAAATTCTCAATGCATAAACAGAAGCTTGAGCGTCAATTAGACATTCACTATCTTGAATGGCATTTATATTCTGATTTTTTACATAAATTGGCGAATAAGGATCTGCTTTAGAGTCATGCTTATTTAAGGAAATAGCCGGAAACTTATTTAAAGAGACAGCCGGAAAATCTGGTTTTATTTCTAAGTCTAGATATTGTTCGATTTGAAAATTGTCATGTAATACTTTTGATATAATTCCATCACATTTTCCCCAAAGCCAATCTGAATTGATTTCATTTTTCTGAGGAGAACGTTCTGATTTTTTTATTGGCGAGAATGCAAACAAATGGATGTTGGGAATATAAATTTTAAGATTCATTTTTTAACGCCGGAATTAATTTTGTCTAGGTTGCATCGCCCACTATGTATTACCAATGTTATCGAGCAATATTTTTTGGCTAGCGAATAAAATTGGACAAACCTCATTCATGTATCCGCGCTAGTGGACAAAGCCGATTCAGCTATCTATTATCGCTAAAATATCTCATAAATTTTGTATAAGACTAAACTTTTAAATCAGGTGATGGGATTTTTCCCAATCTACCTGATACTCGCAGAGAATTTAACTTGGTGTCCGCTGAATCTTCTGCAAAAGCTGCTCGACTTCTATAGCTTCAGTGTTTCTACTCTGTGCTCTGTATATTTTGTCGGCTTTTTCTAAAGATTTTAGCGCTTCTGGCATTTTTCCTGTTTGTAACAGAGCTATTCCCTGATTTTTCAACGCATCAGCATACGCCGGGTTAATCGTTAGTGCTTTTTGATATTCTACAATTGCTTCTTGCCATTTACCGAGGTTGGCATTGACTACACCGATCGCATTATGAGCCATCGCATATTTAGGATCGAGGCGAATTGATTCTTGGTATGCACTGATTGCATCTTCGGTTTTGCCTTGACGATCAAGTGTATTTCCTAGGCGATAACGTAACAACGGGTCTTCGGGATTATCTTTGATGAGTTTACGATAAAGTTGTTCTGCACCAGCAAAGTCACCTGAATTATACAAGCTGTTTGCTAGTTGAATGCGGTTCAGTTCCTTCTCGTCTCGTTGTTCTTGCTTTTGGAAAGAATGTCCGTCAGTATTTGTTTTTGGTAAGGTTCGACCAATTGCCATTGGTGATATGGTAGTTGCACCTAAAATACTGACAGTTACCCAGATGAGATACTGAGTCTGGAGATTTTGTAACCGATGAATTGTTTTGCTCATCTTGATCCTCTCAAAAATAACTATCTCAACGTTAATGTAGATGTGTCTGAGTTCAGCTTATTTTTGTTCCCGTCGGTGGTCTTTAAATTTTTAGTTTCACTGGCAATGCAGTACTAGACCTAATGACAACATTACCAGACAATCTCTTCCTCAAAGGCGCATTCTGAGCGATTTTGGCTTGAATAACTACTTGATGCTCTTTCGCTTTTTCCAAACGTCCTAATGTATACACAACTTCTTGACCGTGCTGAGTACTGCTGGGATTAGGTTGGATATTGACACCGGCAGGTAAGTTAAGTACTATTTGCGTACCATTGAGCACGTAAGGCGAGTTATTAGTAATGGTGATTTGATATTTCAGGATCTGCCCTTTTTCCACTCTGACATCCGGTTTGACTACTAAGCGATCGCTAACATTTGGCTTAGTTATAGTAAATTGATCCATTAAAGCCGGAGTACCTTGAGCCGGTGGAGTGATAACTTTACCTGTCGCTGGGTCAACTAGTGTTTCTGGTATGGGGTCATTTAGTGGCTTACCAGTGACATCTTTACCATAAGGATAGGGATTTTGGGCGGTGGCTGAGGATTTATTCAGCAACGGTTCGCTAATTTGATAGTGGGTGAGTTTGTTACCGTTAATCACCACATCACCAAAAGAGAAAACTTTCGCCTTGAAACGGGCGGTAATTTTTGATTCTTTACCAGCGTTTGGGAAGAAAGCTGACATTTGGGCTGTGCTTAAATGAGTGTCTAACCAAGAGTCAGGACCGTTGGGAAATATTAAGTTATTTTTGGGGTCAGTGAAATTACCAGTTGCCGAATCTTCTTGGTCAACGCTGGCACCTTGACCGCGAGGCTCTTGCAGGTTATTGTCAAAGTCGCGATCGCCACCTGCACCTTCCACAACATAAATCACGCCATCCGGCACTGTTACAGAGCGACCATCAAATTTAGTATCAATAGCTACTGCTGGCGTTGATGTGGGATTTTCGGCAACTGGTGAGAGTGCATGTAGTGGTAAGGTGCGCTGATAGTTGTGTTCGTGTCCGTTGTAGACTAAGTTGACGCCGTGGTCTTCAAGAAAACTGGCAATCCGGCGCATCTGGTTGTTACGCAGTGTTGCATTTCCGGATGAGAAAGCCGCTTGGTGGTAGACGACAATTTTCCACGGTTGATTACTGGAGTCTAAGTCATTGATTAACCAATCGCGCAGTAAAGAGGGATATTTGGGAAAGTTGGTTGGCGGAGATTTATAAACTGGGTCGTAGGTGACAATGGCATTGAATAAGTGCGGATTGGCATCTAAGAAGGTAAAGTGAGCATTACCGTAATCAAACGAGTAATTACTCATGTGGTCGATTTGCAGCTTTTCTCCCTTACCAGTGTTAACTTTTGTACTGTTGCGGAAGGCGGCGATCGCTTGTGGTGACTCGTAAGTTTGATTTTTATATTTAAAATAAAAACCATCTGCGTTTACACTATCACCATTAAAAACGTACTGTATATCCACTCCCGTTGGTCCATTCAACGGAAAATAGTAATTATTGAAATATTGCAGAGCATCACCGCCATCTAGTTTGCCACTATAACGACCAGCAGAATCGTCTGCTAGTAAGTTAGCGCGATCGCCACTTCCGCCTAAATCATGATTACCAGCAACAATATAATAGGGAATACTGCGGACATAAGGCGCACCTGTTTCGTTAGAGGCTGTATCATTGTTCCATACTGGCATCCAGAAGTCGTTGTAATTAGCTTCTGAACCTGTGAGATAAACGTTATCGCCTGTATTCAAAGCTAAATCCGGTTTAGGTAGCTTCATCCCTGGAAATGAGAGATGCTCAACGTTGTACATCGTATTGACAACGCGAGCCTCATAGTTAGCTAGATTTGGCTTATTGTTAGGATCGGCGGGAAAGAAGCCTTCATCACCCATGACTTGAAAAGAAAATAGGGAAGTTTGCTTGCGGGTGTGAAAGGTGGACTGGAATCCGGCTGCTGGCAGACCTAATCCTGTGACTTTATAGGTATAATTTGTGTTGTATTGCAGCTTGGGTAGCAACGCGTAGTAGTTGGTGCGTGGTCCTGTGGCGGTTGGTGGTACAGGTAAAGCCGGATCTGCGGCTAAATAGTTATCAACTACTCGTCCCGTAGGCACAACAGTGTTGTACTGACGATTTGTGCTAAATTCTACTTTGTAATTACTAGGATTTGGCTGACTTTCATTTGTTTGCCAAGCAATCACCATTTGGTCTTGGGTACCAAAAGAACTCGCATCCCCTGGTTGAATGTAGGGTTGATAGAGGACAACTGTTTGAGGATTCGCAGCGATAGCACCTGCGCCTAACCCGATGGGTATTATTAGTCCGATAATTAATAATAAGCTGAGTAAGCGCCGATTTTTAATGATTTGATTAATCACGTAATTTATGTGTAAAAATTAATTTAATATCTCAAGACTGAGTGAAGATAAAAGTTTAACATAGGCGCAGCAAATGTTGTACCCTCAAAATTCAACTAATTACTTGTATCTTCAGTCAACGCAATTTGCACTCACATGTAAAGCTTTACTCGAACGTACAACAGCAACTAACCTGAAAATTGCTAATGCGTTGATAGTGCAATAGTAACGAGGTTTTAAGCAAATTGATTTTACTCATACGCGATCGCGCCACTCTGTACCAAATAGAGCAGATGTTTGAGTGTCATAAATTTTACATCAAAATGGCAGTGGACATAGAGCGAGGCATTTTAGCTGGTGGTGGGCAACTTCATGCTGACTGTGAAGCTATATTATTGGAAGATGGGAGTAGACAAACAGACATTTGGGGTGCGTCTTGGATGCCGTCAACTCAAAAAATGATTTATGAATCAATGGTAAATCTTCGTCCTCGACAAAATCGCTCAATGGAAATCTTAGACCCTAATATTCGGCAACGGATTGACCAAATTACTCAACAGTTGATAGGTTAACTATGAAAGACTGGCAAGAAAGACAGCAGAGCTTTTCCCGTTATAAAGTATCATTTCGCTTGGGCAATTTAGCCTCATCGTTGGCTCATATCAAATCTTTTGCAGGTAACGAATCTCATAAAGAATTGGTAAAAACTTTTGTAGAAGAAAGCAAGTTTTTTATCGAATGGACTGCGGTTGACATGGACATCGACCGGGCAGCAGAGTTGGCGGACATGCAGATTCAACTGGCGCGATGGCAACTAACTTGGGATCGTATCTGGGCAGATCCAGCAGAACTGGTCAAGGTTGTGAATACGGCTAAGCTTTGGTCAGATCGAGTGCTTGATATGTCTGGTTTGCTGAATGAGCCAGTCGAAACCATAATGAGAGAATTATGACCGAACAATTCGCAATTATGTGACAAGACTGTTCATTGATTCAATAAAAGAACCATACATTGAAAAAGGGCAAGTGCAAGACAATATTTACGTATCTAGCAATTGCCCCTAGCATCGCTTACTCCCTTCTCGCTACAAGATTACCTATTTCTTTCTTTGTGTCTTTTGTGTCCTTTGTGGTTGTATTGCTCATTTTGCAAGAAGTATAATCTTACGCGACTGTCTCTAACTGCGGTAACGGTTGGGTGTTTTCAGCTACAGCACCTTGCAACTCATTTGGGTTGAGTCCTAATGCTTTGAGTGTAGTCACAGCAATCTGAGTAGTCGAAACAGGATCGCTTACTTGCGTACCTTGCAGGTTGGATGGTAAGTTATCACCACCGACAATAAGACCAACATGGGTATCATCCTCAGATAAACCGCCATGTTCAGCTCGCTTGGTAGAAGTAGTGGGATTACCAACTAATACATTTCCTGGCTGAAGTTTGACAATCAAATCGGGCGTGCGGTTGTTAGAATTGCCGAAGCCTGCTTGGGCTAAATTGTCTCCAGAGTAGACTGTATCAATTGCTGCTTGCGGATTTGCCTCTTTGAGACTGTTGAGGACATTTGCTGCATCGCTAGCTTGGCTGGGGTCTTTTAACCACAACAGCGATACGTCATCTTGAGTTGCTTGGGCGACTTCAATTCCCGCAGCTTGCAATGCATTTGTATAAATGTCATCCTTGATTAAAGTTGCAGCCCCTAAGCGAGGATTTTGACCGTGTTTAGCTGTGAGAACTACTAAAGTCGAATCAAATAAGCCTTGCTTCTTCAACTCAGCTACAATTTGACCGATGCTTTGGTCAGTGTGCTTCAAGGCGTCTTCTAACTCAGCAGAAGGCGTACCATCAGCTGCAATCCCACCATTAATGTCTTTTTGGGCGACACTTAATGCTTGGAAGTTCATCCCATAGATAGATGGCACTTCAGTTTTGCGATTCCCAAAGGAGTTTAAGCCTTGAGTTTCGTTCAGGATAGCTTTAACTTTCAGGTCGTCATAGGCTTCTGTGGTCAGGACGCTGCTAGTTACACCTTTAAAGGTCAAAGAACCGGGATTTTGCGCTGTTGATTTATCGACTAATTTACCGTTTTCAATGGCAACTTTAGCCGCAATTTCTGGGGTATACAAGTCATCGACAGCATTACCGTTGGGACCATTAACCAAATCGTAAGCTGGGTGTTTGTCTGAAT
>JBBQRU010000028.1:0-42742 GCA_038214545.1 Cyanophyceae cyanobacterium
GGTTGTTCTGCCAAAGCTGCTAGAGTTTTGGGAGTAACTTCCACAGTCGCTACAGGCAAAGTTCCCGAACCAATAGCAGAAACTTCCAGTGCTTGATCGTCGTGATATCCAAGATCGCGGCTAGCTTCTTGATAGTTATCAAAAATTTCCTCAACCTCAGCTTTTTGAATAGCGGCATTTTGTTTAACTTGCTCAAGCCTCCGCCTCAATTCTCGCATCCGACCTCGCAACGGCGGGCCTTCAATTGCGGGGGCTTCGTAGATCACAATCGCATCTCGCTTGTCATCTTCCCCCATATCCACCAAAAATTGCTCAAAAGCTGGCGAGATCTTGGCTGTAGTCATTTCGTACCTCTCAATCAATTAGAGTCCTGTTACCTTGACTAATCTTGGCAAAAACTTTTCCGATTGAGTACGCAAAAACCATACCTCGATCTTCCAAAGAAGCAGATCTTTGGCTCAGACGGCAGTCATGTCAAAATCAATTGTTACCAAGGTAACAAATTAATTTCATCTTACTGCCAAAAACAATTGAGGGTGGTGTAAATTATTGCCAGCATTTACCTAGGCAAAATTGACAAAGATAAAATGAGTGATTTTTCCCTAATTAATTTTTATTTGCACCTCATCTAAGATACTTATACATACGTAAGTATAATCTGCTGCTACAGCTTAATAAATATCAATCTATACACTGTTGCCAATTCGTGAGAATTAATATGGGTTTTGTTACCTATGTAATAACTACTCGTTTCCAGGCGGTAGGTGCTTCAACTCACCAGAATATTTTGTATTTTACAGCACAATTCATAAATTAATTCTTGTCATAATATTGCCATCTAAAGCTGAAGACCGTTGACGCTTTACTTAAAATTTGCATACGTGGATAAGTATAAAATGGCAAGACGATTTAACCGCCGAAAATTTTTACTTTACGGTTCTGCTACTTTGGGAACCAGCTTTCTCCTCAAAGCTTGCGCCAACAATGGAACTAGTACCACCGAGAGTCCATCAGCAGTATCATCAACCGCCACATCGCCGGTTGCATCTACATCTGCTAGTGGAGACACAATCAAAGTCGGAATTTTGCATTCTTTAAGTGGCACAATGGCGATTAGTGAAAAAAGCGTCGTTGATGCCGAAAATTTAGCCATCGAAGAAATTAATAATTCCGGCGGAGTCCTAGGTAAAAAGATCGAAGCAGTCACCGAAGACGGTGCATCCAACTGGGATACATTTAAAGAAAAAGCCACCAAACTCATAGACCAAGATAAAGTTGCAGTCGTATTCGGTTGCTGGACTTCCGCTAGCCGTAAAAATGTCAAACCAGTATTTGAAAGCAAAGATCATATGCTGTGGTATCCAGTGCAATATGAAGGTCAAGAATGCTCCCAAAACATCTTCTACACTGGTGCTGCTCCCAACCAGCAAATCGAACCCTCTGTAGATTGGCTATTAAAAAACAAAGGTAAAAATTTCTTCTTAGTTGGTTCTGACTACGTATTCCCCCGTACAGCCAACACCATCATTAAAGCGCAACTCGCAGCTTCCGGCGGCAAAGTAGTTGGAGAAGATTACCTACCTCTAGGTAACAACGAAGTCACACCAATTATCACCAAAATCAAACAAGCCTTACCAAACGGCGGTATTATATACAACACTCTCAACGGTGATAGCAATGTTGCCTTCTTCAAACAATTGCAAGGCGCAGGATTGGGGCCAGATAAATACCCAACCATGTCTGTGAGTATTGCTGAAGAAGAAGTCAAAGCCATAGGCAAAGAATACCTTAAAGGTCACTACGCCGCCTGGAACTACTTCATGTCAGTAGACACCCCAGCAAATAAAAAGTTTGTCGAAGCATTTAAGAAAAAATATGGTCCCGACCGGGTAACAAATGACCCAATGGAAGCAGCTTACATCATGGTTTATCTGTGGAAACAAGCTGTGGAAAAAGCCAAAACCACCGACATCAAACAAGTGCGAGTAGCAGCATTAGGTCAAACCTTCGATGCGCCAGAAGGCAAAGTCACGATGGAAACTAACCATCACCTATCTAAAGTGGTACGGATTGGTCAGATTGGCGATGATGGTCAATTCAAGATCGTCTACTCCAGCGATAAAGCTGTCGCACCGATACCTTGGAATCAATTCGTGAAAGAAACTAAGGGGTATGCTTGCGACTGGTCTAATCCGAGTAAGGGTGGGAAGTATAAGGCGACTTGAGGTTTTTTGAAACGCGGAGGGGCGCGGAGGTGGCGCAGAGGGGCGCGGAGAAACCTCTGCGAACCTCTGCGTTACCTCCGCGTTCCTCCGCGTTTTTTTAATTCAGGAGTTAAAGAGTGTTAGATGCTTTATTCAATGGGATTAGTATTGGGGCGGTATTATTAATTGCGGCTTTGGGGCTGGCGATTGTTTTTGGGTTGATGGGTGTGATTAATATGGCCCACGGTGAGTTGATGATGTTGGGTGCTTATACTACTTTTGTTGTGCAAAATGTTTGTAAGCAGTTGGGGGGTTTGTGGTTTGAGGGTTATATCTTTTTGGCGCTGATTTTTGCTTTTATACTTACTGGGGCGGTGGGGTTAATTTTGGAACGCGGGGTGATCCGTTTTCTTTATGGGCGACCTCTGGAGACTTTGTTGGCGACTTGGGGTGTGAGTTTGATTTTGCAGCAGTTTGTTCGCAGTGTGAATTGGTTGCTGGTGATTGGGATTGTTTTGTTTTGTGTATTCTTTTTTGGGGGTTCGTGGTTACAGCGTCGGATTGTTCGTCAAAGTTGGATGGTGATGGTGCTGTTTTTGCTATCGTCGGGGATTGCGATCGCTACCTGCAAGTTTGTAGCACAAGTTTATAAATCAGCTGTGACTCAGCCTTGGTTTGGTGCTCAAAATGTGGATGTGACTGCGCCTAGTTGGTTACGTGGTGGTATTCCTTTTGGTGGTTTTCAGTTGCCTTTCGCACGATTATTTATTATTGGTTTAACAATTGTTTGTGTGGCGGCGATTTATGTGTTTTTGCAACGGACTAGTTGGGGTTTGCGTATTCGGGCGGTGACGCAAAATCGCAGTATGAGTGCTTGTTTGGGTATTCCTACACAAAAGATTGATGCCCTCACTTTTGCTCTGGGTTCGGGTTTGGCTGGTGTGGCAGGATGCGCTATCAGTTTACTCGGTTCTGTGGGTCCGAATACTGGCCAAAATTATATTGTTGATACTTTTATGGTGGTGGTTGTCGGTGGTGTGGGTAATCTGCTGGGAACTATTATCGCGGCTTTGGCGATTGGAACGTTGAATTATTTGCTGGGTTCGGGGACTTTGGCTTTGTTGTTGACAAAGGTTCAGCCTTTAGCTGACTTTTTTACGTTCTTTGCCAGCACTAGTATGGCAAAGGTGATGGTGTTTGCGCTGATTATTGCTTTTTTACAGGTGAAGCCGGCGGGGATTTTTCCGCAGAAGGGGCGGGCTGTTGATGCTTAACCACAGAAGGACGTAGAGGAATACTGTTTAACCACAAAGGACGCAAAGGACGCAAAGGAATGAAGAGGAGAGGGAGAGGGAGAGTGTTGTTTGAGGTGGGGGTGGTGGTGGCGATCGCTTTGTTCCTCATCGTTATTATGCCTTTGGTGCTTTCGGGGTTTCGGTTGACTTTGTTGGGGCGGTTTTTGGCTCTGGCTATTGCGGCTCTGGGGATCGATTTGATCTGGGGTTATACTGGGTTGTTGAGTTTGGGTCATGGGGTTTTTTTTGGGTTGGGTGGATATGCGATCGCTATGCATCTGAAGTTGCAAGTTCCTCAAGGTGAATTGCCTGATTTTATGGGTCTTTATGGTGGGACTGAGTTACCCTGGTTTTGGCAGCCTTTTTATTCTTTTCCGTTGGCGGCGATTGCTGTTGTGGTGATTCCTGGTATGTTGGCTGGGGTTTTGGGGTATTTGGTTTTTCGCAATCGCATCCGGGGTGTATATTTTTCGATTTTGACCCAAGCGGCGACGATTGTCTTTTTTAACTTTTTTAATGGTCAGCAAAAGCTGTTTAATGGGACTAATGGTTTAATTGATTACACTACTTTGTTTGGGGCGACGGTTAGCGATAGTAAAACTCAATTTGTTTTTTATGCGTTGACGGTGTTGTTTTTAGCGGCTACTTACGCGCTGTGTCGTTGGTTGACTAGTGGGCGTTTTGGGAATGTGCTGCTGGCGATTCGGGATGATGAACCGAGGGTGCGTTTTTCTGGTTATAATCCTACCGATTATAAAGTTTTGGTGTTTGCGGTTTCGGGTGCGATCGCGGGAATCGCTGGGGCATTCTATACAGTACAATCCGGTTCTGTCTCACCTCGCGCGATGGATATTGCTTTTTCGATTGAAATGGTGATTTGGGTGGCGGTGGGTGGACGCGCTAGTTTGATTGGTGCTGTGTTTGGCACTTTGTTGGTAAATTACGCCCGGACTTTTTTTAGCGAACAGTTTGCTGATATTTGGTTATTCTTCCAAGGGGCGCTGTTTTTGATTGTTGTGACTGTCCTACCTGATGGGATTGTGGGTTGGGTACGCAAGCAAAATTTTCCGTTCCGTCGTCCGACTGAAATCTCTACTTATCCCAATTTAGAAGAAAATTTAGAGGTGGAGCATGAAAGCCAAAATACTAGAAACTGAAAATGTTACAGTCAGTTTTGACGGCTTTAAAGCACTCAGAAATCTCAACTTCAATATGGATGTGGGTGAGTTGCGGGTGGTAATTGGTCCTAATGGTGCGGGTAAAACAACGTTTTTGGATGTAATTACAGGTAAGGTGCAGCCAACTGAGGGGCGAGTTTTGTTTAAAGGGAAAAATCTGCGTTCAATACCTGAGTATAAAATTGCGCGGTTGGGAATTGGGCGCAAGTTTCAAACTCCGCGTATTTTCCTCAATTTAACCCCGCGCGAAAATCTCGAACTAACTGCTAATCGGAATAAAAATGTTTTTCCCAGTTTATTTAAGCGTCCACCGTCAGCAGAGCTTAACAGTATTGCGGGGTTGTTAGAAACTATTGGTTTGACCGATAAACCTGACATCGCCGCTGGTTTACTTTCCCGCGGCGAAAAACAACGCTTGGAAATTGGGATGTTGGTCGCCCAGTCTCCAGATTTATTACTGGTTGATGAACCCGTGGCAGGTTTGACGGACGAAGAAACGGAAAATGTTGGCGAGTTACTTTTGGCATTAGCCCAGAGTCATTCTATCCTCGTTATTGAACATGATATGGAATTTGTCCGCCAAATTGCACGACAAGTTACAGTTCTTCATGAAGGTTCAGTCTTATTTGAAGGCACAATTGACGAGGTTCAAAATGACCCGCGTGTGATTGAGGTCTATCTAGGACAGCAATCAGAGTAAAAGCCCCGCAGTGACTCCGGTAATTTTCTTTGTGATTAAACTACAATCTGGAGATGGTAATTATGCAAGCGATCGCCCCTAATACCAGCACGCAAACAAAAATGTTGCAAGTCTCTGGCTTAAATGTCTATTATGGCGAAAGTCACATCCTCCGCAATGTTGATTTGAGTATTGCCCCTGGACAAATGGTGTGCCTAATAGGACGTAATGGTGTGGGTAAAACTACTCTGCTTAAGTCAATTATGGGGTTGTTACAACCGCGCAGTGGGACGATAATATTTGGCGGTGAAGTAATTAATACCAAGTCACCCGACCGCCGCGCCAAAATGGGTATCGGCTATGTTCCTCAAGGACGGGAAATTATCCCGCGATTGACAGTCAAAGAAAATCTCTTGCTGGGTTTAGAAGCAAGACAGAAGCCGGTGAAAAACCCCGAAATACCCGATGATATTTTCATTCTATTTCCTGTATTGAAAACGATGTTGGCGCGGATGGGTGGAGATTTAAGTGGTGGACAGCAACAACAACTAGCTTTAGCGCGTGCTTTAATGGGTCAACCCCAATTACTCGTTTTAGACGAACCGACCGAAGGTATTCAACCGTCAATTATTTTAGAAATTGAAGCTGCCGTCCGCCGCATCGTTGAAACTAGTGGTATCTCTGTATTACTAGTAGAACAGCATCTCCACTTTGTCCGCCAAGCTGATTACTATTACGCCATGCAAAAAGGCGGTATCGTCGCCTCAGGTTCCACCCGCGAACTCAGCCAGGATGTCATTCAAAGATTTTTAGCTGTATAAATATTACTAGTTCGTAGTTGCGCTTCAGCGCCATCCAATTCCAGAAATTTATCCAGTTTGTTGAGGTAAAAATAATGTTTTAATAATTTCATCGCCGACTCTGCGACTAACAAAACAGTCTGTCCGCAAACAATCCAACAACAGCTTATTCGCATCATAGTACTGTTTCAATAGTTTTTGCTCTTCTTGGCTAAAATCATGCAAGCTACTTGCTAATTTATTAGCAGCTAGCGTTCCTTTACTTGCAACATCTCTAACTAAATTAGCCCCCAATTTCAATCTTTCTTCGTCAACTTGATGATCATGAATTTTCTCAAAGAAATTACGCTGTATTTCCTCTAATTCTCCTTGCTTATCCTGTCTAATTTTCTGATATTTAACACCATACTCAACAGCAATTTTTATAATTTCATCAGCAGAAACTGCATTGATAATTTGTTGAGGTTCTGAATCATCATACTTCTTTGCCTCAAAAATTCCGTCTTGCAAATTATTAATATCTTTCAGTATCCGAGTAAAACAATTCCCACAGATTAAATACTTGGCGCGGACATCCAAAGCAATACAAAGCTGTCTATCTTGGTCAATTTTATAATCAATGTCAAAATAAAATGCCCGCATAGCCGCATAAAACCTGTTCCGTGCTGAATCGTCGGAAAACTCAAACGGATGCTGCAATAATTGAGACTGTTCGTTAACATTCCGGAGATAAAGCTGTAACCTATTATTATTAGCCAAAATACCATCAGCTTTTTGCTTCATCAGTAAAAAAAGCTTTTCTGCATCTGGTAACATTTCTGCTACTAACAAGAAGACTTGCTGCCACTTGGAATTTGTAATCTGGTTAACTAATTTTTTTAATTCTTTGATATTTGGTGATTCTTCATCTTGAAGTGACTCATCATCTAATTGGGGACTTAAACTAACAATCCTTTTGGCGATGAAGTATTCATGAAATGTAATATGCGAAAATGAGTAAATTCCTTTAGCCCTTTCGATTACAAGTCCGTGTTGAGACTCAATGGAGTTTAAAAGTTCTTCCACATCTACTTGTGACTTGGGTATATTATCATGAACGGAGATTTTACTGAGATATTTCTCAACAATATTTTTAACTTCTCCAGGGGTAAAGAAATAATTTTCAAATGTAGTAAATGCAATTCGGCTGAGTAAATCTTCCTTACGTGTAGGTGACATTTTCTCATAGAACTCATCGCGATGAATTCCGCGCTTAGCATCCCATTTCTTCAATAAAATATATAATCCTTCGCGATAAAGTTCAGAACGATTATTTGGCAAACAACCTGATTCTTCAAACACTAAACACAAAAGAGTTAATAAAAGAGGAGTAACAGCTAATTGATATGCACGATTATTTTGATTTAGGCAGTTAATAAAATCTGCAGATTTCACTAATTTACTATCAAACCAATGTTGAGCAAATTCATTAACTTGTTGCTCATCAAAGTCTGCTACTTCTACCTCGATAAACTTATCAAAAGTATACTCCCAAGCAGCAATTCGACAAGTAATAATGTAATGATTTTCAAAAAATATCCTAGAAAAATTCCTCACCTCTTTCAGTATTCGCTCTTGATGCTCTATACTGACCTCATCTAACCCATCCAGTAGAATCAGAGCCAGTCCATGCTTAAACACATAATCAAACTGCTCTGCTGTCACATCACACCCAGAGTATTGCTGTTTAATATATTCAAATAAACTAGGTTTATCTGAAGCCTCGGCGAAATATTTTAAAGGAATAAAAATTGGCACCAGATTGGATTGAAAATTACCCTGGTTACACTGGATTGCCAGATATTTTAAAAAAGTCGTTTTACCTGCACCAGGCTTTCCTAACACAATCAGCTTTTTATATTTGTTGACTGCATCTACACCCGGAACTTTCTCCTCTACAACTTTACCTAGTCCAAATCGGTCAAAGTCTTCATACTCACACTCTTTCAGTAATTCATCAATGGTTTTGCGCCTAGTTGCGGTCAGCTTTTCCAAAATATTGACGTGAGTATAAATTTGACTCAACTTAATCGGCTGCGTCATATCCAGTATCCGCATACTCCCACACCACTCTTGGATGAGTTCCCTAACCTTGCTGCGAACCTCTTGCACCAAAGGTGGTACGTACCCAGACACAATCTTTTGCCAGTCTATGCCTAATTCTTGACAAATACCAGTAAAGTACTTCTCCCAAATGCTCTCACCGTTAAAGAACTTACTAATAACCGAACGATTACAACCCAAGTGGTGAGCCAGAGACTCTTGGGTGAATCTTCGCTGAGTAAAAGCCTCTTGTGCTTGCTTTACGCCTTCTGAAGAAGCTTTAAGGGCAGGTTTTGACATTTTTATTTTTAGCCTAACTTATAACAATAGCAATTATAGCTCGAAAAAGCAACACTCTAGGGCTGTAAGTGACTTAAAAATCCGATAAGTAAGCAAAATATAAAAATAAACCAACAACCTTGCCAAATAAAATAAACTCAGCTATCATGTGTTTAAGCCACTAATCAGAGTCGGCGTTGTCATCAGCAAAGTTCCGCAATTCTCGGTTGCCTATCGGGAAAGTGGATATCTGCGGTTGAGAACATCGAAAAAAAACTGGTGAAAAGTTTTTGATTTCTGACTCCGGAATCTCTTAATCATATTTACCTCGCTCGGCTAGTACATAAGAATAAAACCGACAGTAAAATTATTGAAAAGTAAATATTTAACTAGCAGAGATTAGGCAGTAATCATAAGCTGGTTCATCTGATTTTCCGTTTTTTTCAAAGTTTCGATGGGTGTTTTTCAAATATAAGGAGATGATGATGGAAATTTACTTATTAGCGTTGGTGACGGGTTTAGGCAGTGTCTGGTACGGATTCAAGCTATCCGAACAGGTGTATTGCATTGCAGTTGTGTTCACCGGAGCGATATTATTGGTCATGGGACTGATCGCCGCACCATCACTTGTGAAAATCGCTGTTTTGGGTCTTCTGTGGTTGTGCAGTAACAATATCTTAATGACAAAAGAGCGCTTCTAGTCTCTATTGCTCAGCGCCTATCGCCGATGTTTGTCTATGGTGAACATTAAAGCCAAGATTCTAAAGAGAAGGCTTGTATCTGTTGGATGCGGGTAAAATCGCTATCAGTAGAGACAACAGTGAGATTGTAGTGTAAAGCCGTCGATGCAATCCATAAATCGTTATCACTAAAGCCTAAATCTTGAACTGTAAACTTTCTACGCTTGGCTTTGTTCTTGGGACCAAGCTGTTGAATAATTTTTCCTTTGAGATTGCCATAAACATCAGCTACAAACCCGTTAATTGGATAAAGATTAACAGTTTCCAAAAATGCTATGACTTGCTGAAGATTAGCAGCTTGTTGTTTAGATTTGTGTACCATGTAGAGCAGTTCGCCACGTACAATAACGCTTGTAGCAACTCCCTCACTATTATGTTCTTGTAACTGTTGAATTACCTTGCTTTCACCAAAAATAATGCGACTGCAATGATTGGTATCTAAAAGATACATAGTTAAAACTCTGCCTGAGAGCGGGTTTCGTATACAAGTTGCAGGCACTCTTCAAAGTCATCGCCTTGCCATGTTCCAGCAAATTTGAGTAGGTCTCCTGCAGTAGAGCCTCGGATAATAGGTGCTGCTTCTAGATCGAGAGACGGAGGGGAGTTGGAAGTAGCAGGATCTAAAGTGCTTAGATCTGTTTGTGTGTCTTTGGTCTTCAAAAAGCGCAGAAAATCTAGTGTCTCAGATAAGAGAGTGTCTGGAGCGGATTCAATTTCTTGAAGAAGCAGTTTTTTGACAGTCATTGTGGATGATCTATTTATAGAAATTCTATGTTGTGATAAGATTATAACTCATCTTTGAATTTCAATCCCGTTACACAAAGTATGATCGCTCTCACTAATATGGGGATTAGTTTTCAAATAATCTCGCACCCAGTCGCAACCATAGGCTAGTATTTTATTTAGATCGACGACACGATCTAAATTCCACAGAATCACTGTCTTGTCGTCACTTGCTGAGGCGAGGGTTTTACCGTCAAGACTGAAAGCAACCCTCCAGACTTTACTGCTATGCCCATTGAGAGTAGCCAGTAAAATAGGTAACTTGCCTGTCTCTATTTTCCACAGTTTGATGGTTTTGTCTGCACTTGCGGAAGCGAGAATCTTACCATCAGGGCTGAAAGCTACTCCAAAGACTATAGATTCATGTCCCTTAAGAGTAGCTAAAAAACTGCCGTCGCGCTTCCAGAGTTTGACCGTCTTATCTTCACTAGCTGAGGCGATTGTATTACCGTCAGGACTGAAAGCAACTCCCCAAATCCCAGCTTCATGTCCTTTAAGAGTTTTCAGCAACGTGCCGTCTCGCTTCCATAATTTGACGGTCATATCTCCACTAGCTGAGGCGATTGTATTGCCGTCAGGACTGAAAGCAACATCCCAAATCGGCTCTTTATGCCCCTCAAGAGTCATAAGTTCAGTGCCGTTTTTATTCCATAATTTGACCGTTTTGTCCCAACCTGCCGAGGCGATAGTGTTCCCATCAGGACTAAAAACAACTCCCCAATTCCCAGCG
Organism: Cyanophyceae cyanobacterium; assembly: GCA_038214545.1. Classification (GTDB taxonomy): domain Bacteria; phylum Cyanobacteriota; class Cyanobacteriia; order Cyanobacteriales; family Nostocaceae; genus JBBQRU01. The sequence goes on from JBBQRU010000028.1 coordinate 10,771, forward strand.
TTGTGTCCTTCAAGAGTATTCAGTAATGTGCCGTTTTTGTGCCACAATTTGACCGTTTTGTCCGTGCCCACCGAAGCGATCGTACTACTATCAGGACTGAAAGCTACTCGGTAAACTGCTGATTTATGGTCAAGCGTAACCGGTAACATGCTATCCTGAGTCCAAAGTTTAACAGTTCCATCGTCACTCGCCGAGGCAACCATCTTACCGTCAGGGCTGATGGCAACTCCAATAACCGCAGCGCTATGACCTTGGAGAGTAGTTAGCAACGCACTGTCTAGTTTCCAGAATTTGATCGTTTGATCTGCACTTGCCGAGGCTAAAATCTTGCTGTCAGGGCTAAAAGCAACTTTCCAAACCCGATCGCCATGTCCATTCAACGTAGTCAATAAGGTGCCTTCGGAGTTCCAGAGTTTGACAGTGTTGTCCCAACTTGCGGAAGCTATAGTCTTACCGTCAGGGCTGAAAGCAACATCCGAAACAGGAGCTTGATGTCCCTCCAGAGTTTTCAGTAACTTGCCCGACCTATTCGAGATTTTGAGAGTTTTGTCTCCACTCGCCGAAATAATTATGTTGCCATCGGGGCTGATTGCAACATCCCAAACTGTATCGTTATGCTGAGCGATTGTGGTCAAGAACGTGCCGTCCCGCTTCCATAGTTTGACTGTCTTGTCTGAACTAGCCGAGGCGATCGTATTCCCGTCGGGGCTGAAAACAACGGCGTTAACCGCAGCTTCATGTCCTTTGAGAGTAGTTAATAAGACAGGTACCTTAAGCGACACTCTCCAAAGCTTGACGGTTTTATCTTCTCTTGCTAAAGCGAGCGTTTGACCGTCAGGACTAAAAGCAACTCCCAAAACGCGAGATTCATGCCCCGGAAGAATTTTCAGCAATGTGCCGTCACGCTTCCAGAGTTTGACCGTCTTATCTTCACTAGCTGAAGCTATTTGACCGTCGAGGCTGATTGCAACAGCTGAAACCCCAGCGCTATGCCCCGGAAGAGTTTTTAGCAAGGTGCCGTCACGCATCCATTGTTTGACGGTTTTATCGTTACTCGTCGAGACAAGCATGTTACCATCTGGGCTGAAAACTGCGCTCTGAACTTCACCGCTATGTCCTTCCAAACGATTGTACTCAACCGCCCCATAAACTGCCCGCCGTAGTACCAATTCAACATTATTCTGAGTGTCTGCGTCCACACTTCCGAAGTTTTGCAGTTTTCGTCTCGCTCTAATTGCTTCTTTAAGCGCGTCCAATTTTTGATTTGAAGCAAACAGCGCTGCAGAGGATTCACTAATCGCTTTGATTTCGCTACGAGCTGAATTCTGCCATTGCCACCATCCATTCCCAGCTAACATTAAGGCTACCAGCAAAAGACCAGTAAGTGCAAAAGTAGTTAGCTGTCGTCTGCGCCTCTGTTTTTGCTGCTGTTGTTTGCGCCATTTAATGCTAGCGGTAATAAAATGTTGCGATCGCAGTGTTAGTTCATCTCCTCGTTGTTTGTACCAATCTTCTGCTACTGCTAGCCGCGTTCCTTGCAATAAGGCTTCTAGATTTCGACCGCTATTTTCCCAGTCACGCATTTCTTGCTTGAGTCTTTCTTGCCAAATGCGAAACTCACGGTTAGTTTCTATCCACTCCCGCAAGGTTATCCATTCTCGAATTAATGCTTCATGGACGATTTCTACTGTTTCTATTTTCTCCGTTTCATCCCACCCAGTCACTACTAAACGTTCATCAGCTAAACGTTTGACTAAACCCCAATTTTCCTTTCCCACCTCGTTGCGAGTCGCCACACCTCTAGTATCTTGTGTCCCTTCTCCTGGACGCACTAGCTGAATAAATACTCTTTCTGCTTGTTGTTTCTCTAACTCTGATAAGTTTTGTAATGCTTCATCAGCGTGTTTTGCTAAAGCTTTTTCTAACCCGCCAATTTCTTCATAAGCCTGATGAGTCATATACCAATTTTTCTGCTTTGACCAAAGCTGAGTTAAAGCAAACTCCAAAAGAGGTAAACAACCAGGGCGATCGCCCACATCATGAATGAGTTTACTTGTTAAACCGGACTCCAGTTCTACCTTCATTTTTAAAGCTGGTTTTTCAATTGCATCTCGCAATTCCTCTTTGTCCATTGGAGTCAGTAATAATGGGGGGTATTTATTTAAAGCTTTCCCCATTGGTTGATAATCAAGCATAATTCCTAAAAAATCTGCTCGCAGCGTTAATACCAGCGTCAATGCGGGAACATATTTTATAGCCAAAAGTAGTGAATTTAAAAAACTGTGACGTTCTTCCAGGGGAGCAAGAGTGTAAAGTTCTTCAAACTGGTCTGCTACTAGTACCAAACGCTGATCATCTAAGGAGTTAATAATATTTTCGAGAATATAGCATAATACTTTCTCATCATGTCGCAAGTTGACCTCGAATTCTAGTTCCGCCAACCTGCTAGCAATTTCTGCTGATGCTTCTGATTGTCCTGGTATCTGGGACTTGCAATATTTTTTCAGCGCGATCGCTATGGCATCAAACGGATTTTTCCCTGGACGAAAACTGACTATCTCTACATTACCAGCAGCTTGTAAACAGGGAATTAATCCTGCAAATACCACAGAAGATTTTCCACTCCCAGAAGCCCCAATCACAGGTACAAGCGGGTTCTTATTCACCGCCTCCACGAAAGAAGCGACAAACTTTTCTCTCCCAAAAAAGAAGTCTACATTTTTCTGGTGAAACGCCGACAAACCCTGATACGGACAATTAGGAAGTTCGCCAGAAAGCCCTCCCAAATCTTTCCAAGTCGGTGGAGGAACAGTAGTATTTTGACAGATAATCGGCAACCATCGGACTCCTGGTAACTGCTTTGCAATATCTTGGTCATTTGCCAGTTCATACAGTTGTTCTCTAGCTTGTCGCACTGAATTAAATAAAGATTCACCTTGGGAAAAAGAGCTTAAAAAATATTGGAGAAACTTTTGTGCTAATTTATCTGGTACTTCTTCACGCCAGACAATAATGTAAGGAAGATTTAAAGCAGCCAATTGCCTTGCTAAACCCAAACCATTACAAGAATTGAAGATGGCTAATTTCAAACCTTTGTTAATTGCTGTCGAGAGCGTTTTTTTGATTTCTTCTAAACTTAAACTATCATTGGGATTGATATTGATGATACCTGTTTGACCATCATCTTGAGTTTCGCTATGACCGGCAAAAAATAGAATGTCACAAGCTTCTTCCCAGAGGGCGTTAAAATCTGCACGATTTGGTTCAGTCAGAACAATGAGTTCCGCCGAACGTTTGTGTAATTTTTTGAGCAATTCCCGATCTGCACTGATATCAATGTTTGTACTATCTCCAAATATACTGAGAATTCTCACTCTTCTAATTTTACCAGCAGTCAATGATTCTTCAAATACGGTAGGACTTGCAACAGGAGAGTAAAAACAAACAGCTGCTTCACAGAAAAACTTTTGAGCTAAAAAATTCCCTTTCTGCCAAGGGAGTCGATGTAATATATCCTTAGTTACTAGAGATGTAATTTTCTCAGTGTGGATGATCAAATAAATTTCTGGCTGAGAATTTTGTGGCAGTGCTTGCTCTATTTTTAATTGGATAGGGTAAAGCCAATGATGAAGTTGATAGCATAAACTTTGAGCCGAATCATAACAATCCTGTTTGGAAATATGAGTGAATTGACTATTTTTAAACCTGCTTCTAGAATATTTCAGTAACGAATAGTATTGCTCTCTCCAACGTTGATATAAAATTGGGATTTCTACATCTGGGGGCAATTGCACTTCCATTTCTGTAATATTACGTTGTGCATTTGCTTCTGTGACTTTAATATTGATGTTATCAAACCCGTGTTTAAAATTACCGTCACCAAACTCCAAGTTTATCCATATTTCCATAACCAAGCTCAAGCACTTGTTTAAATAAACATATCTAAAATTACTTTATAATATTGTCGTTAGTATTTACAAGGCAACTTTAGCAAGTTAAGTCCAACTTAAGCTTATAAGTAGATATCTATGTTGTAAAATGACATGCAATATTTTAATTTTAAATTCAAACAATGGGCATGACAAATGTATAATGAGAAACCTTATAAAAAAGCAGATAGTTCAATTCCATTAAAATGAACTTAAAACTTTCTTGAGTCATCTTTAGATGACTTCGGCTATGAGCCTGCGGTTTGAACCGCAGGCGCTCTAGATGAGAATGAAATAGCCCTGCTACTTACTCTCTTGGCTTGTTAATTGAGACAATTTCGCTCCCAAGTAGCGATGTCACAAAAACTTTCAGCTAAAACTTGCACCGTAATCTTTGCAACATAGCCTTCATACAGTCGTTAGAAAACAGGTTCTCCCAGAAAATTACCGGCTGGATTGTAGTGACAAACCAGGACATCGTTGCCATTTCCACTTGCTAAACCACACCCAACCTCTGTTGTATTTCTCCAGACAACTTGAGTGTAATGACCCACATCTTCCCATTTCCCAGTACTAGAAACATCAGGGAAAGTACCATTGCTAAAAAACTGCTTTTCATTACCCCACATATCTACTAGCTGAGTAACCGAAAAAGCGCCGGTAGTGCCTTCTGCTAAGTTTTCTCCAGCTCCGCTGTGTTCAAATTTCCCAGCTTGAGCCAATTTATCTGCCCACTGTTGAGCACTTCTTGCTAAATTTTCTGACCATTGCAGTGGCGCAACCCCCACTTCGGCTCTGTACTGGTTGTGAGCATTTAAAATATCTTCGCTGAAAGTCATAACTTGAATCTCCTTGTTTGTAGATTGACGTGAACGGAATTTAGGTAGTCAAAAGTCACGAAAAAAGCAGAAATTATTCAGTACTTAACAGAGAAATGTGATATCAATCCCAACTTATAGTCACCTTCAATTCTTGAGGATTTGGATGTGCAATGAGAGTACTTTGCTCACTCACATCATCAAAAGGGAATCCATAAGCTTTATTTTCTATGCTATGAATATGCCAGAATTGAGCATAGAAATTGGCAGGAGCATTTTTATAGTACTCTGCTGGCTGATTACTATTTGCTGGATTCTCGACTATGTGCCTGTTAAACATGGCACTAATTTGAGCTTGAATTACCTTTTGAATCCCATCGCCTGTGGCAAAGGCTCCACTACATTCAAAAACTTCCCAGGATTTAGGATAGTTTATTGTATATTTTTGATCAGGAGCATCAGCTTTGGTAAAAGTAAAGACATTATCTTCTACTTTTCCGGTAAATTCTCCTTCTTGGGTCGTCAGTTGAAATTGATTTGACGTGTAATTTTGCCACATATCGCGAATATAATCATCGAAGTATGTAGCAAAATTGCCACCATTAGCAAAACCTCCTTTAAATGGCGATACTATTCTGTATGGAGCCTGAACCAAAGATTGGAATTCGGCTGGCACGCTGTTAGCGTATCCACTGAATAAAGCACTCCTTGATTCAGTTATGCCAAGTTTTTGGGAAAATCCATCAGCTGCTGTTAACTCAATGACCATTGGAAATCCAAATTGGTCTACTTGAGTAGTATTGCCGTGGAAGCCTGAATTATCAATGGTGAACTCTAACCAATCAAAGTAAACGTCTGCATTAGGGTCAGATGCATTACCTGGATTAGGTCCAACAAACCCAGTTCCATTATTGACAATTTGGAAATACATCGGCGAACCCAGACTAATATAGGCTCTACCCGAATCAATAGACGGAACTTCTATTTCAGAAACCTCAGCCACAGTAAATGAATAATTGCAATAGTTTTGCCCATTTTTAGTTAGATGATCTGGGGCATCATTATCGCTGTCATTACATGGAACTAAGTTACCGCCTTTATCAACGTGACAAAATTGACCTGATGTGTTTTTACCAATAATTGCAAAGTAAATTTGCTCGGAGGGATATTGTTGGTTGGTATTGTTAGTAAATGAAAACTTCATGATGTTCTTCCTTGAACGTGATTTTTGGGGAATGTATCGACTAGAACTCAAGAAAATCTTGAACTGGGTATTTACCTAAACTGAGGCAAAATTATTTCATTAGCTATTAACATGCAAAATAAATAAGCATTGTTAATAGCTAGAGGAGAATTATTCATGAATAATTCTCCTTTTAGACCGCAGGCAAACTAATCAAAAAGTCAGGGATTATTGCACTTCCCATTACTAGTGTCAAACAACGGGGTAGTGATCACTTCATGATCCGCAGGTGGATTGATCTCAACTTCTATGGGTTCTTTAGGTGTCCAAGTTTTTTGGCACTGTAAGACCTCTGAAGGAAAATTGACATCACTGTTCATCCAAACATCGATTTGGTCAGGAACGCAGGTAGCGCATTCATCTTCCACAATCAAGTATTTTTTGAGATAGGGCACGTACATTAAAGTACCGGCAGACCAATGACCGCCTTTTTCTGTTGTGACGATTGCGACTGTAATTGGGTCATCGTAAGTTCCAATCCCCCCTGCTACCTGGTGGATTTTTGGATAAGAGATAATGTTACCTGCTGGGTCGTTATCGGGATAACCATAAAAGGTTAGCAACAATTTAGCAGTTTGACTCTCTTGTGGTGTGTTATTTGTGTTTGTATTCATGATGAAACTCCTTGAGAACCAGAAATTAATGCAGTAACAGGCTTTCTACCTAAATTGATAGCTTCCTCAACGGTGTCAACAAATATGTCAATGATGTTGCCTTTGATTGCTGTTCCTATATCTAAAGCTTTGGCAGAAATCTCAGTGTTATCCCAAAGCCTCAAGCTAAACTCTGTGAGGAGTGGAATCACATCTGGGTCTACCGCACACTGTAAAAGCCCTTCTCCTCTGCGTGCTTCTTCCAATGTCACACCAAACATACCCGTAGAAGGTGGATGTCCTTGCGTTTCTTCTCGACTGTAGAATGTAGCTTCTAAGGTTAATTGGGCATCGGATGCACTCAATGTAGACATGATTACCTCCTTGTGATTTGTCGAATGCAGTTCACATTTTGGGTCATCTGATTTTTTTAGACGTTAAGCAAAAATTGGGAATGAAGGGTGAGGAATCAAGATGTTAGCGCTAGCACGCGTCATCATTAGTGATGCTCCTCCTGCTCCCAGCAATTCGCTAACAGTCACAAAGCTCACTCCATTCTGTTGCATTTGGGGAATGGCTTTGTCAATTGCTTGTATTGTCTGGTCTGAAGTTTGCACACCATCGTGACACAGTATGTTAGAACCATCCGGTGCTGATACTAAGGCATTAACGATCGCATCAACTCCAACATTGTTCCAATCATTTGTATCAACAGTCCAGAGGATCGGTCCATTAAGTCCAAGTTGGCTGGCGATACCATTTATCCGGTCGTCTGTTTCACCAAAGGGAGGACGAAAATACCCTGGAGCTTTTCCGGTTGCCTTCTCGATTGCCGAGTTAGTATTACCAAACTCTCCATTTACTGCACCATCATCTAACTGTGGAAGGTGGGGATGGGTGTAAGAATGGTTGGCGACGAGATGTCCTTCATCAAATGCCCGTTTGACAAGTTCCGGATGTGCATCAACACTTTGACCAACGCAAAAGAAAGTGGCTTTAATGCCGTACTTGCTGAGGATATCGAGAACTTGTGGGGTATAGTCAGGGCGTGGACCATCGTCAAAGGTAAGAGCAATACTCATGATAGTTTCCTTTTTACTTTTACAATGCCCAGAGATGGCATACTTAGCAACTGTCATTTTTCGGAAATCCAGTAAAGTCTTTCCTTTTGTACAGTGCGGTTGAAGTAATACCGGGAGTTAGGAAAGTTTTTGAATCAACTTTTAGTTCAATAAACTTCTTGCATAAATCGTCTTTATTGCGCCTCCGCTAATATGTGAGACAGAAAATATTTATGCAAGAACTCTAATATTGCGCTATCATGTTAATCTAAACATTGCTCCAAATTCTCAAGAAAATCCTGAATATGTAATGATTATCCTGTAATCTTTATTTACTCAGTTATTGTCAAGTAGAATGTTCTTAGCTCCGATATTGGGTATCTCTGTGGGCTACATCGGTATATAGGCTTCTCTTCTTTTAACCTATACAGTTGTCAAGGCGATTAACAACATGACCCACGAGGCAAAATAAATCTACACACGGTAAAAGCCGCTTCCCACAGGGTGCGCCGGGAGATAGGGAGACTTTGCCAGCAGTTCTATCAAGTTCCTTTTGGGCAAGCTTTAACCGAACCCATTTCCCGAAAGTGCATAAGTTTCCGGAATTAAGACTATATATAATGTAGACCACCAGAAGATAAGTTAAGAAATAGTCTCTGGGGCTAAAGCTTCGCTGTCAGTGTCATGTTTCTTCAAATTAGAGGTGTTGAAAACTACTATGATATTACCGATGAAATATTGGCAAATGCAGATACTTCCTACAGGGGAAGCCGGTCAGCAAAAACACCACCGGGAAATCTATAGAGCAAAAGATTTTTTAAAAAAGCAATTTCCTGATTTAAGCAGTAAACCCACGTTATCCACAGAAGAGAATAAACAAGTTCAAACAGTTTTGTGGAACAATTTTCGTTCAAATGATGATGTTTACCAACGTGCGATCGCTGGACTTTGTTTGCGGTGCTATGTTTCACACAGAATTCTCATCACCTGCAAAACTATCCCTCACATTTACAATGTCAGTGTAAAAAATCTTTTCCACTACACTGATTTACTTCCCTTTGTTTTAAACGACACTGGTACAGCACTGGTAATTGTAGATAATGAGGGTAAAACCCAACATATCTTGAACCAGCATGATGACACAACTCGTTCAATCGCCAAAGGAGGAGACTTTTTTAGCGTTGAGATATTGCGGAAATTTAATCCCCACTTAAGCTCTAACGAAAGCTTAGATAATTGGACTACCAGACTTACCTGCCATAATCAAGAAATCAAGTCATTTTTGTGGGAATATGGGTTAGCTACTCCTAGTGATTGGGGACTATTAGGCAAATCTGTTTCTCGTTCTGTGCCGGAACTTTTTTTAATAGAAGACCAGAAGATCGTCAAAGCTTTTCAAAAAGTCTACCAACGAGATAGAATAAGCAAACGCCAAAAAGGACGCTATTCTGAACCGACATCAAGTCAACTGCAAGAAATGCTGTATCTGTTGCAGCAAGAAAATATTGTTATTTCTCAAGAGAAATTAATTTATCATCTTAAACGTATCGCAGAAATTTTACGTCAATACTGGCTTTTAAAAAAAACAGGTATTACCAAAACTGTACCTATGGAAGGGTATGACAATTCAACAAATGAGTATTTTCCTAATCCAGAGTTGCCTTATCACACAGACCGAGATCCGGAGGATGTAGAATTAGAAAAATTACAAGAGGTGTGTCAAACTTTGTTTGAACAAGTATTATATCAAATAATCGCCGATGTAATTAACCAACGGATTGAAGATTTGGCAAGAAGTAAAGGTTATAAAAACTTTGCTCAACGATTCCCAGAGGGTTTGCGACTATATTACCAAGAGAATATTTCCTTAGGTGAAATTGGTAAACTGTGGGAAATCGAATGGAGTAAAGCCAGACGTATTTTTCAACTAGAAAATTTTTTGGATATTGTGCAGTATCGCACCGAGGAGATTTTTTTGGACAAGCTTTTACAATCGCTCAATCAATCTCAGTTAACAAAAATTTCTGATGAACCTGATGATCTAAAAAAAATCCACACATCAATTAGAGAATTTACTTGGAATAAAACATTCAAAGAAGCAAAGGCAGAATTAATAGCTAGTAAAAAGCCGATGAAAAACAGCTTATTTGCTCAAATACTTCGCATCTACCTTAAAAATTCGCAGTCAACAGCCTAAATTAAGAATCTGCTAGCCAATATATATCACTGTTTTATCAAAAACTTAATTGGAGGAAAAATATGATTGAGCCACATATTTATAAATTTAATACACAAACTAGGAGAAGAAAAATGTCACCAAAAATAGTTTGGCTAGAGCAAGAAGATTTTGAAGAAGCGCAACTAATCAGCGAGGATAATGTTGGCATCGGCGATATAAGCCAATGGAGAATATATTTAAATGCACTTGCGTTAATTGGGTTAGAAAAATGTCTGAAGGAACGAAATCCAAATATAAAAATTAACACTGACAGCAGTAATCATGCAATTTATGATGCTTGTTATCTTAGGGTCGATGAATTTCGGTTCTGTTTAATTACTATAGATAACCTAATTGATGATTTTGTCAGCGTCCCAGAAAAACTAATATTTTCAGCCAAAATGTCTGCTCATTTTTATATCTTAATAGAAGTATTAGAAGAGGACGAACAATTAAGTATCCACGGTTTTTTGCGTTACGACGAACTATTGAAATATTCACAAACGCTAGATATTAAATCTCAGCCTGATGGTAGTTATCAATTACCACTATTTTTGTTTGACTCGGATTTAAATAGCCTCTTAATATACACTCGTTTCTTATCACCATCTGCGATTAAATTACCTATAGCAGAAACAGATCACATTACAGTTATCGAAACCTTAAATAAAACAACAACTCAAGTAGGTAAAAAACTAGTAAATCTGAGTAAATGGTGGGATAGAGTCTTTGAAGAAGGTTGGCAATCTACAGAGTCAATTTGGAGTACAATTCCGAACAACTTAACTTGGGGTTATGCTAGAAGTCGGAAGGAGTCAAATATGTTTTCTGTTTCACAGTCTAAATTATATGATTTTGGGCTACGGCTGCAAAATCAAAAATTAGCTTTAATTATTTATCTTGAAAAAGAAGAAAACGAAGAACAAGGTGTACTTATACAAGTTATTCCTCATCAAAAAGAAAATTTACCATCTGGCTTGAAATTAAAAATAACCCTGAATTCAAACACTTCTGACTCCATAAATCAGGAAGTTGCCGCCAGGGAAGCTGATAACACTATTCAGCTAGAATTTAGTGTAGCACCAGGTGAACAATTCAAGGTTGAAGTCAGCTATCAAAATGCTGTAATTACTGAAGAATTTGTACTTGAAACTATAAGTTGATTATCTGACCGAACAATTCTCAATTCGCAATTGCGGACAAAATTGGAAATTGATTCAACCCAGGGTACAAACCCCTAATTTCAATTATGAAATCAATAAAAATACGTAGTATCAGTATTCAAGCCCCCGCATTTATGCGTGGGGTAGGGAACATTGCGAATTGCGAATTGCGAATTGCGAATTGGAAATGACAACTGTATCGGTTAAAAGCATAGAAACCTATATACAGATGTAGACCACGAAGAGACTGTTAGGGAATTGCTGGGAGTAGCACTAATGATGATGCGTGCTAGCAATAATATCTTAATTCCTCATTCCCGATTTTTACTTAACGCTATTAATACAGGAGAGTATGCACCATCAATACTCAAGACTTCATCAATCAGACTGTATCTCTTAGCCACCAAAAATCTTTAACCACAATTAGATGAGAGGTAATTTATGCAAATTGTGCAGCAAAGTTTTTCTGACCCTAACAACACAAAAGGCATATGAAAAACTTTGACCTAATTCACCCCATAGTCAACACCCTAGCTGCACCTCCCACCATGCCCTATGATGAAATTCAAGCTGAAAATGCTGATCACAATGGCATAGTAATTGATGCACGCAATAACCGTACCTATCCAGGGCTAGCAAATGAAGCGATTGAACGTCGCGCCGTGACACTCGATGCCGTAGGGAAATATGTTGAGTGTACCGTACCGCGCAGCGCAAACTCAATCGTCGTCCGTTACGCCATTCCCGACTCGGCGGATGGTCAAGGGCTAACATCACCCATCGGTCTGTATATCAATGGTGTAAAACAGCCCGACCTGATCTTTACATCAAAATACGGTTGGATTTACGGCACTTATCCATTCAATAACAATCCCAGTGATATCAGACCGCATCACTTTTATGATGAGGCGAATCAGTTAACACCTCAGATGTCTGCAGGCGACAAGGTGCGCCTTCAAGTCGAGTCGAATAGTACTGCACCCTGGCACACCATCGACCTGATCAACTTTGAGCAAGTAGCACCTGCTTCGGCAATGCCAGATGGATATCTATCACTGACTACTGATTTTGGTGCAGATTCTTCCGGTGTGCAGGATTCCACGGCTGCTTTCCAAAATGCGCTGGATGCATCATCAAGTCAAAGTCGGGGATTATGGATTCCACCAGGCGAGTACAAAGTTAGCACCTGGCTACAGGTACGCGACAATGTAACACTCAAGGGTGCGGGTATCTGGTATTCCAAGATTCACTTTGTGGCACAGACTGGTAACAACGCCGGACTCATGGGCCCCTGGAATACAGGCACATCCGCCCAAAATGTCCACTTCTCGGATTTTGCTATCTGGGGCGAGGTGATCCAGCGCGTTGATAATGACCAGCTCAACGGTATTGGTGGCGCATACTCGAACTCAACGTTTACGAACCTGTGGATCGAGCATACCAAGTGCGGTATGTGGCTGGACGGTCCATTTGAGAAGCTAACGATCAGCAATGTTCGTATCCGCAACCAGAATGCCGATGGGATTAACTTCCACAAGCAGGTCACTAATTCTACCGTGACACAGTCGTTTTTTCGCAACACAGGTGACGATGCGATCGCTATGTGGAACGATCAGGGTGGCGGTTCCAACACCTTCTCATTCAACCGCGTTGAAATGCCAGTGTTGGCAAACGGTATCGCCATCTATGGTGGTGAATCCAACGTTGTGACTGATAACTACGTCGCTGACCAGCAGGCTGAAGGAGGTGGTATCCACATTGGCAACCGCTTCCCCGGAAGTGTCCCAATCAGCGGCACAACAGTAATTGCCCGCAACGTGATTGTCCGCGCCGGTTCACAAGACTACTACAACGGCTGGAACTTTGGCACTGGTGCGCTGTGGTTCTACGCGCTTGACGCAGACATGACAGGCACTATCCAGGTTGAAGATAACCAGATTATCGACAGTAACTATCAAGCCATTCATTTCATTGGCAGCAGCATTACCAATGTAACCCTCAACAACAACCAAATTATCGGCGCTGGTACCTACGCGATGGAAATCCGTTCAGCAGGTGCGGTGACAATCAGCAATACAACAGCGACAGGACTGGGACACGGCGGTATTTTGAACTGCCGAACAGACTTTGTCATCACGAAAGGTGACGGTAACGGTAGTTGGACTACGGAAACACCAGTCTGTCCTGACCCTTATCCGACACCGATTTATGCTTCGTAACAATCAATCTTTATTCTAGTGAGGCAAAAATGGATAATCAATACGTTCTAGTGCATAGTTCGCAGTATTGGGATTTGTACGCAAATAAGGATCGATGGGACGCGAATTCTCAAATCTTCCAGGATCAGTCAAGTTTTCCAGATCAAGTGTACGAAAAACTGAGAGAATTTTTAGGAACTGATCCAATTCAAGGGACACCTGATAAGCGATTCTACCTGTTAGTTAATGAAGAAACAGGCGGCGGTTTTGCGGCTGGACATATTTCGCAAATTGAAAAGGGTCCAGGAATTGCTGTTGGTTGGGATTCGTGGAAAAACCAGTTTGCAGGTAATACTTTTTGGAGCCACGAACTCATCACTCACGAAACAGTAAATGTTTTTACAGGTTTAATCTTGAGCGGTTGGCCAACCGATTGGTGGGCAAATCATCGTTCGCCCTTTCCCTTCATGGTCAAAATTAAGACTCTTGAAGATGTAGGTTTTACAGATGGAGCACAAGCTGATAAAGAGCGAGCAGATACTTTAACGAAGATGTTTTTAGATTTGCAAGCCAAGTATGACTGGGATCTGTACAGACAACTACTCAAGTTCATTGCTGATGACGGATGGACTTCTTGGGATACACTTACTGAAAGTGGAGGTTCTAATCCTAGTGTTTTGAGATCGAGTTACGTAGCAGCCTACCTCTCTGCTGCCGCTAACACTAATCTGACAGATGTGATCAACACTGCATACGCCTCTACAGATCATTTAGATTACAGACTCGATGCTCAACTAGTTCAGCAAATAATAGACAGACGAAACGAACTTCAAGCTCTACCGCGAGATAGTGCCGAGTGGAATGACTTCCGCAAAGGCATCGTCAAGCAATAGGTTTTTTTCAACTGTACAAGCAGAAAATCATCAAACTATCCAGGACTTACGCAATTCTGACAAAAAACCAGACTTTGCGAAACAGCTTCCTAATATCGCAATCAGGTAAAGACGAAGTCTTTGCGTAAGTCTTATCTATCAACAAAAGGTACTAACATGTCTCAATTTCTCGGCGTCGCTTTTCAACCTTATGTCGGTTCCTGGACAGGAACACCTCCAAACGCTACAACCAGGCAGTGGAATTCTTACAGTCAGCAAGACATTGCAGATATGTTAGAGGTCATTGCATCTCAGTTTAGTAAAATCAGCAGCTACGGTATGGGGTATTCTGGGTCTTACTCACCAACAACTCCTTGGGATCAGGTCGATTCTAACTGTCATGTTGCCGGAGCTGCTGCCCAGATAAATCAGCTTCGTAATCAAGTTGCTATTGAGGTAGCTCAAGGTATTTATCAGCAGCCGAATCCAGAATTGCAGCAGGCAGAAATTCAAGCGGCATTTTCTGCTGCTAGTGCGGCAAATGCCGTGTTTGCCAACACAGTGACTTCATTAGTTTTTACGAATGAATATGTGGTTGACGCCCAAACAGCTAATGCAGTCAACGACATGATTGTAGCTAATAAGGACAATGCTCATAACCTCAATATCAAAGTTGGTGTCCGCTCGCAGACCTTTGGAAATATTGCCGATCCAGGCAGTCCATTTTACAACGAGCTGAAGACACTGATCCAAAACTGCGATTTTATTCAGTGCAATCTTTATCCTGGCTCAAACGCAGCCACTCCGCAAGACGGTGTTAATGGGGTAAGTGAAGCTTTCAATCGGATCAAATCAGCAGTTGCAGAAATCAACCCACAATGTGAGGTGATGATTGGCGAGACTGGGTGGCCGTCACAGGGAGTTAGCTTTAACAACACGGATAACAACGTGAATAATCTCCTGGCATACGTTGAGGCGATCGATAAGTGGGCATCAGAGCAAAGTGTAATTACCTACTTGTTTGAGGCAATTGACGAACCTTGGAAAAGCAACCAGAACGCGCAAGATCCACCTTCACAAGGACAGAATGGTGCTGAAGGACATTACGGTCTTTGGTATCTCAATGACTCCGGTGGTTATACACACAAGTAAGTCTAGCCAGCGCGGAATCTGAATGAAAATGCGAGTGAAAACCGTCATCAAAATTCAGATTCACTTCACTATTCAAGACATATACCCGGAAAACTTCATGTCTATCAAATTCACACTCCCAACAAATCTTTCTCACCTCAAGCTTGGTGAAGCTATCGCATTTCAAGGTACGTCTGATAATGGAGTCACTAAAGTCGAGTTACTTGCAGACGACAAATTTAAGCTTGGTGAAACACTCATTTCTGATGGGACTTGGACAATTAATTATCCTTTTAATCGTGTGGGTAAACGTCGAATAGTTGCTAATGGGTTTGATGCGAATCAACAACAAGTTAGCAGTGATGCAGTTGATGTTTTCTTCGTTGGTGCTAGACAGAATGAATTGGGTATAGATGTGTTCAGCAATGACGGTAGCTTAATTGATTGGCAAACAGTCAAAAATAGTGATATTTCCTTTGCATTTGCCAAGGCAACCGAAGGTGAAACCTATGTAGATAGTCTATTTGCAGAACACTGGAAAAGCATGAAAGCCGCTGGAATAATTCGGGGTGCATATCATTTTTTTAGACCGCTAAAAGACCCCAAATTACAAGCAGACAACTTTTTGAAACAGATCCAAGATCTGGAAATAGGCGATTTACCCGCCGTTTTAGATATTGAACATTATCCCGAAAAAATTGCCTTGGAATGGCAAAAAGTCAGTCTAGATCAGCGAATTGATATTATCCAAGAATGGTTGGATAGAGTAGAGGCAGCTACTAAACGCAAACCAATGATTTATAGTAGTCCTGGTTTTTGGGATGAATACATGGAAGACTCGCAAGCGTTCATCAATTATCCTTTGTGGTTAGCTCACTATACAAATGAACTCGAACCAACAGTTCCAGCTAATAACTGGGGTGGAAAAGGATGGACTATTTGGCAGTATACAGAAACTGGTACTGTCGCCGGCGTCAATGGCAACATTGATAGAAATCGCTTCAAAAGCTCGTTTGACGATTTAGTTGCATTTGTCAAAGGTTCGCTAATTGCATAAACGTATATCTTTTGTACTGCAAATTTTGAATCAAATTTATACTTTGTGCAATTCCATTATTTAACTCAGTGGTGTATCTACATATTTTACCAACTTATCAACCTGGATCAAGAATAATGAAACTCCAAAATTTTGCTACCCTCGACCAGAAATATGGCTTCGATGCGATCGCTGCTGACAAAGAATTAGCAAAAGATATCCAAAATGCCCTAGTTTCACTGAAATTTCTCGAACCACCTGCTGACGGCAAATTTGGTCCCCTCTCCACTGATGCCTTAATCGAATTTGAAGAAACTTTCAATTGTGCAGAGAAAGACTACTTGGGTAAAGATGCAGCCAGTAAATTACTACAAGTATCACCTAAGGACATACCTCAACCCAAATTAAATCTAGGTAATGACTTAGCCAGTAGTATTATCAAGTATATGCAATCAAAAGGATACCGGATTGCAACTGAAGCTAATAAATACAACATTGTCTATGTTGAAGGTTTAGACCCAGACGGTAAGCTAAACGATGATGCTCCGAACTGTTTCAATGATTTGCGGATGATACTGGAAATTATTGATAGTAAGCCCGTTATTAAAGGTAAATGGGAAGGAACAACCGAACCAGGTACTTACTACACAGAAAATCCCATGAGTCCAGATGGAGCAGCGCGTATAGCTTTTGGTCAGTATAAATCTTGGCAAGTAGGCATTCATTATGGTGGTGGTTCAGACCCTCATGAAGCACTAGTTCAGGCACAACCAGTTACAGTCTATCGAGACGCAAACCAAGACTATATCCGCACTGGTGATAAAACCGAGACGGGAATGTTTGAAGTCGATCAACATTGGGGATTTGACTATCCTCGCAATGATATTTCTTACGCAAGTGCAGGCTGTCTTGTTGGACGTACTCGTGCGGGTCATAAGGAATTCATGCAGATTCTCAAGCAGGATAAGCGCTATCTGAGAAATAATCAGTACACTTTCCAGACAACAATTATTCCAGGGGATGAATTGTCGAAGCAATTTCAGTGGGAGTGAGATGTCAATTATATTGCTTTGAAAACTTCACAAAATGGAAGCGCAAGGCTGTAGATACTACTTTAGGAGCGCTTCCACTGATAAATGAACCAATCCACAACACCTAAAAGCTTTTGTACTTCAGGTAGTGGATCTGGTTCTTTTCCAGCAATTCTGCTTCTGGCGCGGTTTGTGGAAAATATAGCTAAACTATTGAGCTATGTTGCTTCCGGCTAGAATTTGCGCTGGCTATATTAGAAAATATATATTGAAAGCAATAGCAGAACAAAACATGACTGAAGCGAAGTCTAAAGCGGGAGTAAGTATTGCCAAGTAATTGCCATGAAAATCTATGCCTTAGACCACATCCAAATCGCCATTCCCGCAGGTGGTGAAAATCTAGCCCGATCGTTTTATATCGACGTACTCGGACTTTCGGAACAACCCAAACCCGATCAACTGGCTAAACGTGGTGGTGTTTGGTTTGTAAGTGGGACGCTCAAATTACATCTGGGTATCGATCCAGAGTTTCGAGCCGCTCACAGAGCGCACCCAGGATTGCTCGTAGATGGGTTGGAAGAATTAGCAACAAGGTGTGTGACGGCAGGTTATCAGATTTTCACCGCCGAACCACTGGAGGGTTATAAACGAGTGTTTGTTTCAGACCCCTTCGGTAATCGCATTGAGTTATTGGAGCCAACTGAATGCTAGAAACATCAAGTATTGCGTCACTGGCAGATATTCCCTTACTATTGGAGATGATGGCTGAATTCTATGCGGAGTCTGATTATCCGCTCGATCGCCAGTGGGCAGCCAATAGTTTTGCAACGATAATCGATCGACCCGATTTTGGCTCGGTGTGGCTATTGCGTTATCGCGGATATCCGGCAGGTCATATCGTGCTAACGGTGCGCTTCAGCATGGAATACGGCGGTCTGGATGCGTTTATCGACGACCTGTTTGTGAGAGCGTCATATCGACGTTGTGGAGTTGCTAGCAAGGGACTGTCATTACTGCTTGCTGAGTGTCGTCGCCGCGAGGTTCGTGCTTTACATGTAGAAGTCGCTCCCAGCAATGTGGCAGCAAATGCCACTTACACCAAGTTTGGAATGGCATTGCGTCGCGGCGATCCGCGTCAAACTCTTACCGTTAAGCTCTAAATTCTCTTAATTATGGCTATTCTACCCCCTAGTGATTTTGACAAAATTAGTCCCACTGCACTGCTAGTTGCCTATATCCGGCAGTTTAGCAATCTTCCCTATACTCAAGAAATTGCCACGTTGTCCGATGCCGTAGCAACGGTGGATCTATTTGTCGAGCCAGAAAAATACCCTGTAATGATGGCGGCGGTGGTTGAATCCCGATATCGAGCGATCGAGAGCATCAGGGAGCGATTCGGACATACCCAAATCCTCGAACTCGCCTCTGGGTTGCTCCCGCGAGGTGCGATCCGCTCGCAAAATCCAGACATTACTTTTGTTGAAAGCGATCTCCCAGGCATCATTCACCAAAAACAACAGTTAATACAGCAGTTAATCGGCAATCGATCTAACCTCCATTTTCAGGCGATCGATGCCACTAATCCCTTGGATTTTCTAGGTTTAACCGAGTATTTTCAGCCGGATCGACAAGTCACCATCTTATGTGAGGGATTGCTGGTCTACCTGACCTTTGCCGAAAAACAGCGAGTCTTTGAGAACGTAAGATCGATTTTACAAACCTATGACGGCGTATGGATTTCATCCGATTTCGCAACCAAAGCAATGGGGCAAATGCGTCGCAGCGATCCGACGATCCGAGATATTTTTCAGAAAATCGAGCGTTCGATGAGTCGAACTTTAGCAGAAAACGAGTTTGACGATCTCGACCATGCCAAACGATTTGCCCAAGAGCAAGGATTTCAGGTCGAATCTTTGAATATGTCCGATGTATTCGATCAACTCCAATGTTTATCGCGATTGGAACTCGATCCCCACCGCGTTCGGGCAATGCTGGCAACAAATCATGTCTTTGCACTCACTCTGGCATAGCTTATCGATCAAGCAAATGAGTAATTTACACTTATTAAGTAGTATAAAAATGACCTACATTTGCTGCGGCTAGGCTCGATCCCCGCGATGCAGTAACAATTGAGGGAGGAACGTCGAATAGAAGAAGCCCCAGCTGCTTACAAAGCGATCGCTCCTGTAATTGAAGCACAAGTCAGGGCACGAATGATCGATGTGGTTGCACGTCTACAGCCGATTTTGACCTTCAAAGCATAGCCAGTGTGCGCGTGTCTCGGCAAAGAAAGTTGACGCACGCGCACAAGAAAGCAAAAGGAGTGATGAAACTCTAGAAAAGTAGGTTTAAACACATAACAGCAGTAAATAGTTGGAAAAATGAAGATGGATATGAGAGAATGGTTAGATGACTTCACTAATCGAAGAAATCCGCGCCTAGACTATTGATCTATGTTGCTTTCGGCTAGAATTTGCGCTTTTCATATCAGAAAATATATATTGAAAGCAATAGGAGAACAAAATATGACTGAAGCGAAGTCTCAGGCGGGAGTACGTCGGGGAAGAATTTTCCCAGAAATCCAATGGACGGAAGAACAGAAAGCTAAACGCAAAGCAGAACGCGAGGCATTTTACCAACGCTGCAAACCAATTTTTGACGCGCATCAGTCGGCATTAATCAAGATGCACTACAACTGGTACATGGCAGTTGAACCAGAAAGTGGAGACTATTTTCTCGATCAAGTGGAAATGACTGCGATTAATCTGTCACGCCACAAGCACCAAAATGCTCCAGTATTTGTATTCCGAATTAATGAGACAGGAGTAGCTGGGACAATATGATTCAAGGCAAGTTTGGTGCTGAGGATGAGCTAATTTTTGAAATTGAGTTAATTACGTCTGATGGATTAGAATTAGAGATTGAGGCAATATTCGATACGGGTTTTTCTGACTGGCTAGCAATTGATGAACAAGACTTGGAAGGGTTTGATTGGGATTTTGTCGGTGAGCAAAATATGCTTTTGGCTTTAGGGGAAGTCAAATTTGATATTTATTCCGGCAAAGTACGAATCGACCAGCAAACTTTTGATATTCCGGTTCATGTAGGGCAAGGTGTACCATTCGTTTTACTTGGTCGTCAGTAGCTGAAAACTCGACGATTAGTGGTAGATATGATGCCGGGAGTGTTAACGCTAATAGCATCGGGCGCAATTTAACCACAAGTAAGAGTTGAGTCTGTGACGATCGCTTGTCACGCAGACTTTTGTTGTGTTATCAAAGAATAAGAATGCAATATTTCCCTAGATTCGATGGGAGATAGCGCTTAATCATTGACTGCGGCTGCTGAACCCTAGTCAACCGTCACTTCAAAACATAGCGGGTACTTAATCCCGACTAGACACTTCATGCAGCCAAAAAATCTTCAACGCTTGCTGCGAGCACTTGCTCGCCAGGGACTTGACGTGCAATATGATAATTGCACCTACTCTGTACGTTGGTTAAATTCTCCCGATGCGATCGCTGCCGAAGTTCTCCTACCAGAAACTTTCCCGGTAGAGGCGAAAGCACTCAAGCAACTAGCAAATCTTGCTAACGTCCATCATCCTGCTGGGGGTCACGTTTCTCGCATCTGTGCCACGCCGGATTTTCATCCAGGTGATGCGGGAGTTGCGATCGGTTCAATTGTGGAAACTGTAGGACAAGTTATTCCTGCCGCCGTCGGGAGTGACATCAACTGTGGAATGCGCTTACATGTAGCCGACCTTTCAGTTGACCAATTTATGTCGCGACGACAGTCTTTTGTCGATTTAATGAAGGGTGATTATTTTTTTGGCACCCGTGACGTAACAATGACAGCGATCGCTACCCGTGCATTATTTCAGCATGGGGTTCTTGGTTGGCTTGCTGTCATGATAGATCAACCTATAGGTAGTGTGCTTAACTCTGATTTAATTCAACTTGCCAATGAAGTCGATCGCGTCTATTTAGGTGGATCAATGGCAGGCGATTGTAAATGGGCACCTCCCGAACTCGTTCCCAATGAAGGACTAGTTCGAGATGGCGGTTTAGCAACAATCGGTCAAGGTAATCACTTTGTTGAGGTGCAGTGGGTGGATCGCATCGAAAATCGTGCTTTGGCTCATGTATGGGGAATCAAAGAAGGGCAACTAGCTTTTATGATTCATTCAGGGTCGCGCAATCTTGGTAAGTATATTGGGGAAATGTGGCGCGATCGCGCTCAAGCGGCATGGCAACCCGGTAGCAAATACCCTGATTCTCGCCTCTTTCCTCTCTCTGTCGCCGCCAACCCCGAACTCGTTGCTGACTATTTGCAAGCTGAAGCCACGGCTGCAAACTACGGCTTCGTGAATCGGTTGTTGTTAGCAGAATTACTGCGCTTGCGACTGCGGCAAGTCTACGGAGATTTAGAAGCGCCGCTAATTTATGACTTACCACACAACATCACATTAGCAGAAGGCAAAGGCTGGGTGACGCGCAAAGGTGCAAGTCCTGCCCATGAAGGACAGCCAGCAATCATTCCTGGCTCAATGGGTACACCTTCTTATCTGGTAGTCGGACGTGGCAATCCTGACTTCTGCTGTTCTGCTTCTCACGGTGCAGGACGGTTGCGTTCTCGGTTTGACCTCAGCCGAGCCGGTGCGCGTGAAGATGAGGAATCTTTAGGCTTAACAGGTGTTGACTGTATCACTTTAAGAGAGGAACGTCGAATCGAAGAAGCCCCGGCTGCTTACAAAGCGATCGCTCCTGTAATTGAAGCACAAATCAGGGCAAGAATGATTGATGTGGTTGCTCGTCTACAGCCGATTTTGACATTTAAAGCATAACCAGGTGCGCGTGTCTCGCCAGATACAGTTGGCACACGCGCACAGGAAAGCAAAAGGAGGAATGAAACGAAGGGCAGGATTCGTTGAGGAAAGAAGCTGAAAAAACCACTTTTCGCGTACAAGTTTGAGGTCGCCACTATCTCTACATGACGGAAAAATCGGAGCTTCGAGGTCTGAATCTACAAGTGGTTCAAGCATTCCTGACAGAAATTGATATTTATCTGATTAACAAAGAAATAGCTGAGATATACAGTCAACTGAAGAACTGTCTTTTTCGTCAATTTGCCCCAAAAGACTCACCCGCCTCCATCACATTCCGGAGCGCCTCCAAAAAAAACGCCAAATCACCATCCTGCTCGTACTCTTCAAGGGCAACATCCAAGTAAGCCTTTGCCATTTCTGGGTTCAGCAGCTGCTCAAACATAACTTCGTCATGGTTTCTCAGTTTCTTGCCCATCCTTTTCCTCCTGGTAAGCCTGCCAATATTTTTTAGCTTGTTCTCTGTCCCTGTCCTTGCTTCTGCCAATTTTCCAGCTTTTCGTACAATTGAAACAGCCTTAGTTAAATCTCAGTACGCTGGGTAGACACTCCTTCGTTAACCACAGCATCAATTGCTACTTGTGTCGTAATCGTGGAAATAACCGTAGTGCATTCTCACGCTCAATGAGATGGCGAGTTGGCGCATCAAAATCGTTATCCATCACCAATCCTTTGACCTCACCGGCAATTAAATCTTCTGATAAATAGGGGTAATCAGTGCCAAACAAAATTTGGGTAGGTTCCACTAAAGCTTGGAGCGATCGCAATGCATAAGGTGTCGCGGAAATCGCAGTGTCATAATACAGCCTCTTCAAATAGGTCATTGCGCCTTGTGGAGCCTTTTCTTGCAAGTGCGGCATGATCTCTGGTGCGATCGCAAAGCGTCCTGCCAAATAGGGAACCGCTCCGCCAGCGTGTGCCACAATCATCGAAAAGTTAGGATAACGTTCTAAGGTGCCACTATAAATCAGATTTGCAATTGCCCGCGTCGTATCAAACACAAATTCAACCAAAAAACCCGGCAAATTGAGTTGAGGCACATCACTGCCGGGAGGTATCGTCGGATGCAGTAAAATTACAGCTTGGCGACGATTCAGTTCCGCAAACACTTGCTCGAAAGCTGGATTACCCAAATATTGATCGCCCACGCTGGCTAGTAAAATCACACCGTCAAGCTTTAACGTATTAAGTGCATACTCAATTTCCCGCAGAGCTGCGTCTACATCCGGTAATGGTAAGATCGCCAAGGCACCAAATCTCTGTGGATAGTCGCGCACCAAGTCACCGGAGATTTCATTGCAGCGTCGCGCTAAATCACGCGTAAAAGCTAAGTCGCCAAAGTAGATTGGCGATGAAACCGAGGTAATAGCCGTTGCAATACCTTGACGATCCATTAGTGCAATCGCCGCCTCTTTACTCCAAGCAGGTAATTCTGCGCCTCCTGATTTACTCTGCCCAATCTTATCTAAAGCTTGAACATACTCTGGCGGCAGAATGTGATGATGAACATCAATGCGGTAAGGCGCTTCTGACATACTTGAAATCCTTTAAATAATTTGATTTGCTGCGTCTATTAAGTTGATCGCCATCACGTCCGGTTGTGGATAAACGCTCAGATAAGCTTTCTCTTCTTGAGTAATGAAGGCAGTTTTCAGCCCTGCCAGTGCCGCCCCCATAATATCCCAAGCATGAGCCGCCACCATCCAAATCTCATCGCGATCGCCTTTTGCTAAGGCATACACATCTGGATGCGGCTTGATTTTTTTGACGATATCACAAGAAAGAATATTCGAGAAGAATGTCAAAGCATTCGATTGCTCAAGCAGCTTACGGGTAGAATCTTCACTGCCATTGCTTAGAGCAACCAACTCCCATCCTGCGGTTTGTAGTATTTTAAAAGCTTTCAGTGCATCCGGTTGAATTTCTAATTCTGCGAAGGTAGCCATAATTTGCGATCGCACATCTTCTGTCGCCTCAACTTCCAACATCGCCAGAACTCGTGGTAATTCTGCTGCCAAAATTTCCTTGAAAGGTTGATAACCTCCCGCAGTAGAAAGCGCCATCGCATCTCGCAACGTTTGAGCATACCAAAGAGATATCGCACTTTTAGGCGCACCCAGTTCGATTAATTTCTGCTGAGGTTTATGCAAGCTGAAACAAGTGCCAATTATGTCGAAAACAACAGTCCTTTGCCTACTCATAGATCACACTGTACTAATTACTTATTGACTTACGTTAAATAACTGTACAATTTCTCACCTCTAACTACTGGTACATCTTCTATATGAAGAAAAGTTAACCAATTATGATTATCTTGATTTCTGCTATATTAGTGTTAATTGATTAATCAATCAAGGATTGTTATGCCTCAACGCGACGAGCAAGACTTTGAAGGTCGGCGACAGCAGATTATTGACGGTGCATTGCATGTCTTTGCTACCAAGGGTTTTGAGAAAGCGACCAACAAGGATATTGCTGTAGCGGCGGGAATTGGCTCACCTGGGCTGATTTACCACTATTTTCAGGACAAAAGCCACTTGTTTCAACAGGTAGTTGAGCAACGTATGCCAGTGCTGCAACTACTGATTCACAGTGAGGAGGAGATGATGACTAAGCCACCGCAGGATGCGCTAACTATTTTTGGTAAAGCGTTTCTCAATGTCTTAGATAGTCCTACATCGATCGCTCTCATGAAGTTACTGCTAGGAGAATCTTTTCGACAACCGCAAGTAGCACAGATCATCAACACGATTGGACCTAGCCGTTCCTTTAGTTTCTTAACTCGCTATTTAGAAAGGCAAATCTCACTGGGAGTACTCAAACCGATGCATCCAGGTGCCGCCGCCCGTTGTTTTGTGGGTTCTTTAGTTGCGTATCTGATTACGCGACAAGTATTTTTACAGCCTGATACAGAGGAAATTAGCCCTGAGATGATGGTGACAACTGCTGTCCAGGTTTTTTTGGGAGGAATGTTGACTACCTCGTCAGATAGCGATCGCCTAACTTAAAAGCATTCTTTTTTTGTCGCAACCTTGATTGAATAATCAATCAAGGTTGCCAGATAATTGACTGAGCAATCAATCAAAATTAAATTACTACGGAGACGGCATGACACAAACACAGACCGATCCCGACCATGACTCTAAACAGCCTCCCAGCACACTAGTGCAGACTCAACCTCCCAAAGAGAAACCTCGGCGGCACACTCCCAAACCACTAATAGTTCTGGGAGTTTTAGCAATCTTAGCGGGAGGAGGATACGGTATTTATCGCGGCTTCTTTTATCACCCAGAGCCTGAGGGTTTATTTTTAAGCGGTCGGATTGAGGGTGATGAAACTGATATATCGGCAAAAACTGGGGGCAAAATTGCGACAGTAGCTGTCAGAAGGGGAGACGTGGTAAAACCCGGTCAGTTATTAATCCAAATCGATGATGCTGACTTACGTGCTCAAGTGCGAGGATATGAAGGTAAAGTGCGATCAGCACAAGAAGACTTAAAACGTTATGAACAACAGTTGCCAGTCTTGTCAGCCCAGTTAGAGCAAGCTAATTTGAGCACGCAGCAGGTTCAACAAGATAGTCAAGGCAAAATTAGTGAGGTCGAGAATACACTGGCTGCATCTCGTGCTCAGCTAGTTCAAGCTCAGGCTAATTTGAAGCTGGCGCAAGTAAAGCAACGTCGATATGGAGATTTAGCAGCCAAAGGCGCTGTATCACTTCAGACAAGAGATGAGTATGACACCAGCGTCCAAACCAACCAAGCCACCGTTGATGCTGCACGCCAGCAAGTAAAGTCTGCTCAAGGAGCATTAATTCAAGCTCAAGCGACTCTTCGTAATTCACCCATAAAAGTAGCAGCAGCCTTACAGATAGAGAAACAGATTGCTCAAGCCCGTACTGATATTGCTAAAGCACAGCAAGAAGTCCGCAATGCTCAAGCAACTTTAGAACAGTATCAAGCGAATTTAAATTACTTAGTGATAAATAGTCCCTTAGCAGGTAACGTCATCACCCGTTCTGTAGAACCTGGGGAAGTAGTGGCTGCGGGAAACCCCTTACTGACAATCATCAATCTGGACAATCTTTACCTGCGTGGCTTCATTCCGGAAGGAGATATCGGTAAAGTCAGAGTCGGTCAACTAGCGCAGGTTTATTTAGATGCAGATCCCAAACAACCACTACAAGCAACGGTCACGCGCGTAGACCCCAAAGCCAGCTTTACTCCCGAAAACACGTATTTTAAAAAAGATCGCGTCACTCAAGTTTTTGGCGTCGAACTCACGATCAAAAATCCACAGGGACTAGCAAAACCAGGAATGCCTGCTGATGCTCGAATCCTGAAAAATGGTCAATGATGAATGCTGAATGTGGAAAAGTTAACTTCATAATTCGTAATTTATGACTGTAATCCAAGCGATCGCTCCTCAAAAACCCATCAATACTCCTGTCATCTCCATCCGCGATTTACACCATACATATAGCAAAAAGACTAAAGCTGTAGCCGGTATCAACTTAGACATTTATCAAGGGGAAATTTTTGGATTGATTGGACCTGATGGTGCTGGCAAAACCACAACATTTCAGATTCTCTCCGGAGTGATGGCGCAAAGTAAAGGCATCGTGGAAATCTTGGGTTCTAGTCCGAGAGATGTACGCTTAAAGATGGGCTACCTCACCCAACGCTTCAGTCTCTATTTAGATCTGAGTATTGAGGAAAATTTGCGTTATTCAGCCGGATTGCGCGAGGTTAGTGATTCTACTTTTAGAAGTCGTAGCGAACATTACTTAAAATTACTAGATTTAACACAGTTTAAACTCCGCCTAGCAGGAAAACTTTCCGGTGGGATGAAGCAGAAACTAGCTTTATGTTGTGCTTTGATTCATCAACCACAAATATTACTGCTAGATGAACCAACTACAGGAGTAGATCCCGTATCACGCCGTGATTTTTGGGACATCTTGGCTACTCTAGCTGTGACAGAAGGGATGACGACAGTGGTTGCTACACCTTACCTTGATGAAGCAGAACGTTGTTCGCGGATTGCTTTAATGTATGAGGGTAAGATTCAGCAGTGTGATACACCAGCGAAGATTAAAGCCAGTTTAGGTGTGCAACGATTAGAAGTATATTTACCCGTCGCCCAGTTAGACCAAGTAGCGGACATCTTAAAGCGCAGTGTCGATGTTCAGGATTCAGTTTCTGATGTGCAACGCTTTGGCGATCGCTTAGATGTCCTGACTTCCCAACCCAAAGAAACAACTGATAGAATTCGTTACATTCTACAACAGCAGCAAATACCTATCGATCACTTTGCGATTGATACTCCAACTTTAGAAAATACCTTTGTGGCTCGTTTGCGAGAACTCAAAGGTGAGAATTCCAACAGTAAATACCCGCGAATTTACGGATTTGACAAAGAGCGAGGCATCGCGATCGGGGCACAAAATCTCAATAAAAATTTCGGTAATTTCCGTGCAGTTAAAAATATTATTTTAGACATTAAATACGGTGAAATCTTTGGTTTATTAGGTGCGAACGGTGCCGGAAAAACAACGGCAATCAAAATGCTCTGTGGCTTACTACCTGTAAGTTCTGGTCAAGTCACTCTCGTCGGAGAAACAGGTAAACTACGCAGTGCGAAAGTGCGGCAGAAAATCGGTTACATGTCGCAAAAATTTACCCTCTACGATGACCTAAGTATTGGACAAAATTTAGAATTTTACTGCGGTGTCTATGGTATTCCGCGTCGATATCGTCAAGCCAAGAAAAACTGGGTATTAGAGATCACTGATTTAGTCGGTCAAGAAGATAGGCTGACTGCTGACTTACCAGGCGGTTGGAAACAGCGGGTAGCTTTTGGTGCAGCGGTGATGCATGAGCCGAGAGTAGTATTTCTCGATGAACCAACTTCCGGTGTTGACCCATTAGCACGCAGACAATTTTGGCGCTGGATTAACCAATTTGCAAGCGAAGGGATGGCGATACTAGTAACTACTCATTACCTCGAAGAAGCTGAACAATGCAACCGCTTAGGTTTCATGGTAGCGGGAGAACTAGTAGCACAAGGAACGCCGCGCCAAGTCAAAGCAGAACAACCAGGAAGATTAGTGGAATGGGAGTGCGAACCACTGCAACAAGCAGCTGATTTACTAAAAGAGAAACTTGAACGTTGGCGGGTTTCCATTTTTGGTTCTCGCTTGCATACCATTTTAGAACCTGATACACAGATTTCTCAAGTAGAAAACTGGCTGACATCAGCGCTTATCAAAGTTCAAAACCATCGTGAAATTGATTTCTCTCTAGAAGACGTATTTATCAGTGTTGTGGAACAGGCGCGACGACGTGGGTTGAATATACCAGCGTGAGGGGAGTTTAGGGGAGTTTTTTATTTAGGTAATAGCCGATGATACGACCGAAACGCATTTTTGCTCAGACTGTGAAAGAATTAACGCAACTAGGACGCGATCGCTTGACTCTTACCTTGGCACTCGGATTGCCATTGATTCTGCTGTTACTATTTGGCTTTGCGATTTCACTAGAAGTAAATAAAATTAACTTTGCGATTCAAGATTTTGACCTGACACCCAAAAGTCGTGAGTATATCGCCACCTTTGAACGCACCAATAAATTTAACTTAATTGCCACAGGACCCGCAATCAACATACCGCGACTATTAGATCAAGGTAAAGTTTCCGCAGGGCTAATTATTCCGCCCGAATTTTCGCGAGACTTGAGAAGACTAGGACGTAGCGCCGAAGTCCAAATATTAGTAGATGGTACAGATGCCAACACAGCCAATATTGTCCGAGGCTACGCAAAGGCAACAACTAACGCCTTTGTCGAAAATCTGAACGGTAGTAGAAGCTTACGAGTTAGTCTCCAGTCACGACTGTGGTACAACCCTGGTTTAAAAAGTTTACAATACATCGGACCGGGAGCGATCGTCATTACCGTCACACTATTTCCCCCACTCCTTGCGGGCTTAGCAACAGCCAAAGAACACGAACAAGGTACGATTATTCAGGTTTACGTATCTAGCCTCACAGGTACAGAATACCTGCTAGGAAAAGCCGCCGCATTCTGGCTAGTAGGAATGGCAGAAGTATTATTAGTAAATCTAGAAGCATGGCTATTCTTCGGTTTGCGGTTTATCGGTGATTCCACCCCCATGATCATCAGTTCGTGTCTTTACATAGCTTGTGGTGTATTCTGGGGAATATTTCTCGGTACCAGCACAAAAAACCAGAGTAGTGCTATCCAAGCCGTTTCCTTCACAGCCTTTTTACTATCACTCCAACTATCAGGATTCACCTACCCAATCGCCAACATCCCAGTAGCCCTACGTTGGGTACCAAACATCGTCCCAGCCAGATACTACATTGAAATATCTCGTGATGCCTATGCTCGCGGCATCGGCTGGCTAGGCATTTGGCTAAACGTCCTAACGCTAGCACTACTAGCCAGTTTCTTCTTCACTATAGCGTGGCGCAAAATGCTTCATATGCAACTCCAGTCTTAATATACTTCCTTCCCTCTCCTCTCTCTCTCTCTCTCTCTCTTTCTTTGCGTACTTAGCGTCCTAACGGCTAACGGCTAACGCCTAACGCCTAACGCCTAACGCCTTCGGCTTCGCTTCGCCTTCGGCTTCGCTTCGCTGACGGCTTCGCTGCGCTGGCGCTAACAGCTAACGCCTTCGCTGCGCTGACGCTAATGCGGTTTAGAAGTATTTTCCACAACTAAAATAAGATTACCATATCGATGAAAAACCCTATTACCCAGTTAGTAGACACCATCTTAAGCAGCCGCTTCTTCGCCCTATTCACCAAAGAATTTGCCCAGATTTTCCGCAATCGGCAGTTAATGATTCAATTATTACTACCACCAACCGTATTTTTACTATTATTTGGCTTTGCCCTCAGTCCCAACTTCCAAAACCTCAAAGTAGGCATCACGGACTACAGCCAAAGCAGTACTTCTCGTGACTTCACCGAAATATTCAATCAAACCAAAGCCTTTACGATCAGTCACTATTACGCCAACCAGCAAGATATGATTACTGATTTAGCAACAGGTAAACTCACAGTCGGGATCACAATTCCCCCAGAATTCGCCGATAATTTTGCGCGGAAGCGCCCAACCCAAGTACAAGCATTATACGATGCAGTAGATGCCAACACTGCGAGCATTGCATCTAGCTATATCAGCCAATTAGTAAGTGACTATAATTCGCGTTACAGTACTGCGAGTATAACAGGACTCCGTAACCAAATACGATTACAAACCTCTGTATTCTACAATCCTGGTCTAGAGACTTCCTGGTTTATTGTCTCAGGAATATTTGGGATTATACTCACGACCATCGGTTCCCAAGCCGCCGCCTCATTAGTAGTGCGAGAAAAAGAAGCAGGAACGATTGAACAGTTGGTGATGACTCCAGCCTCTAACACAGAGGTAATATTAGCAAAGGTCTGTCCCTTACTCATTTTGCTGACAGTCGATGTTGTGATCGCGCTGGTTGTGGCAAAGTCAGTTTTTGGCGTACCACTCCGTGGTAATTTATTAGTATTTGTCGCTATCGCCGTGCTTTACTTTTTAGTTGGTATTAGCATCGGCATCTTAATTGCTACCTACTCAAAAAGCGAACAACAGACGCAACTGACTGCTTTCTTTGTCAATCCACCACTAGTGCTTCTGTGCGGCGCGATTACACCAGTATCTTCCATGCCTACATTCATGCAATGGCTTACTTATCTCGACCCTCTACGTTATTTTACTGAGATATGTCGCGGATTTTTGCTGAAAGGTGTTGGTCTGGAAACACTTTGGCCGCAAGTTTTGATTTTGGTAAGTTTTGCCGTAGTCTTGATGAGTCTAAGTATCCGTCAGTTCCGGCAGCAATTGGGTTGAAATTAACATAAATACTACTTTAGGGTAAGTTAAATACAGAAAAAACAGCTTAGACTGTGAGACAACTGCATAAGCACCCAAAATCTGCTCCTATATAAGTTAAAGAAAACAATTATCTATGTCTTCGTGGTTTAACGAGGGGTAAATTATATGTCTATTTGGGTTTTAATCGCCTTAACTTCTTATTTTTTGGGAGTTGTTTGCCAATGGCTTGATGAACAGAGAAAATACCAGGAACTGGATGAGTATACTAATTTTCCTATAGTTTGGGCAACAAAGTTAGTTTTGCTGTCGGGTTGTTTCTTAGAAGCTTTATTCTGGCCTTTTAGTCTGCTCA
Source organism: Cyanophyceae cyanobacterium (assembly GCA_038214545.1). Lineage (GTDB taxonomy): Bacteria > Cyanobacteriota > Cyanobacteriia > Cyanobacteriales > Nostocaceae > JBBQRU01. The sequence goes on from JBBQRU010000028.1 coordinate 42,195, forward strand.
TAGATGACTCAATTAGTTTAGAAAGACAGTTAGATTAATTCTTACAAGTGGGATTGCTACACATCTCTATTGTCTGCTGTCATCAGGGCGGCAATTTCTTGTAAAAGCTGATTTTGCTCTTGTTGCAGTTCTGTTAACCTAGTAGAAATCTCTGATAACCTTTGTGGAGTTTCTGATTGAGGAATTGTCGTTGGCGGAAGGATGCTGTCGGCTACTTTAGCATTAAATAGTTGTTTACCGATTAAGTTATTAATCTGGCTAAATGAGAGCAAGCTAACTTTAAAAAAACCTTGTATTAATTTAAGTGGAACTCGCAGAATTGATAAACTAGCGAATTCAATCAACCGACCGATAGCTTTGATGATGATTAGGGCGATAGCGATCGCAAACAACAGAAGGATCAAACTCCAAATTGGATGATTCGCCGCCCACGAGAGCATTTGTACTAATCGGAAAGCCACAGGATGAGCTTGCAACCAATCACCAACAGAAGAAGTGAATGCAGTTTGCATCGCCTCAGAAGCTGTATTTTTCGTCTGGGAAATCGC
>JBBQRU010000029.1:0-42320 GCA_038214545.1 Cyanophyceae cyanobacterium
TTTCAAAGTAATCGCTCTGTTTTAATAACTGTTGTAGACGCTGTTTCTGTTCTAAGTTTAGAAAGTCTTTAGCAGGCATAGCACCCTGTGCCAAAATTTTACTCTTCTCTATTATATGCAAATTGTAGGCACAACAGCTTATTCCATATTAAAATGCAGGTAACGCAAAATTACTCCGCGCTCCTCCGCGCCTCCTCCGCGTTCTCCGCGTTTAAAAAACAAAACTTATTCGCAACTCCCATCCCCCCTCCTGTCGCCAAATCTCTACTCTGGCAATAAACTCGCGGAAGTAAAATCGTCTTTCTGGTTCTGACAAGTCTAGCCAAAATTGTGGTAGGGAGACGGCTTGAGCGACTGCTAGTAAATTTACTGGTGGCAAAGTAGCCAATTTTGCTTGGAGTTGCGAGATTTCGGTGTGGAGGTTATAGGCTCTGATTTGGGCTGTTTGGGTATCGAGGATGCCGGTTTGAATTAAGTTAGGGATCTGTTGGAGAATTTGTTGCTGATTCTTGATGGTTTCTGTTAAGGAGTTTTTGACGGCGTCTAATTGGGGGAAGTTGAGTTTGGCGACGGCTACTGGTAAGTCGCGACACACGGCTTGGATTGTTTGGGTGAGGATTTGGTCGTAAGCAATGGCTCGACATTTGGGTGAGTTGGGACAGTTTATTGGTCGTAGGTAGAGGTATTCTTGGCGGTTTGTGCTGACGCGGGCGACTGTCATTGAGGATTGACATTCGTGACAACTAACTAATCCGGCGAGGGAACGTGGGGCGCTGGCTGTGCGGGTGGGTAGGCGGCGATTGCGGCGTAGTAGGCGATCAATTTGGGCGGCTTCTTCTCTGGTGATAATTGATGTGTGGGTGTTGGTGATGATTTCTGTTTGATGATAGGCGGTGTCACCTCGGTAAACGGGATTTGTGAGCCAGCGGTGTCCCGTGGATACGGAGATTTTTTTGTTATATTTTTTGGCTAAGTACCGAACTGCCCCTCGAAGAGAACCGTAGAGGATAAATTGCTCGAAAAAGTCCTTGACAACTGTGGCGGTGCTGCGGTCAAGGATGTATTTATCTTTACCGCGACGGTAGCCGTAGGGTGCTTTTCCTGGTGGTGGGGCGGAGGAAAGGCGATTGCGGGCGTGTCCTTGGCGAATGCGGCGACTGCGGTAATTTTGTTGGATTTCTTGGATGAGGTTGATCAGGGTGTTGATGTTTTGGTTGGATGTGTAAGGTTGTTCTGTGGCAATTAGGGTGATACCCATTGCTTCGAGTTTAGTGAGGCGATCGCTTACCTCTGTAACTGTATCTCCTAATTCTTCTAAGCGGCGAATTAATAAGTAGTTAGGTGGTGCTGTTTGGCTGTCGTGAAGCAAAGAAAGCAATTCCCGGCGCTGTCCGATGTCTTGATAAATTCGATCGATTTCCCATCCCCAGATTGTTGGTGCGGGTGTTGGTTCGAGGAGGGGATCGCTGTAAGTATAAGCAACGATCTTCATGGTTTTATAGTTGACTGAATTCGATTACGTTTCCATCAGGATCTTGGGTGAAAATGGCGGCGCGACCGGAGGCGCTAGCTTGGATGGGATAGTGATGGTTGAGTAAGTTTTGTTGAAGAGCGTTTAAGTCAGTAACGGCGAAGGCTAGATGGGGGTTGCGTCCCCATTTTTCGGTGTTATGTGCTTCAATAGTGAGGTTTGCGGCGACGATGAGATGAAGTTGGAATTTGCCGACTTCGTACCAGGTTCCAGGAAAATTGAGTTGGCGACTAATTTTTGGCAGGCAGAGGATGTTACCGTAAAAGTCTTCCGCTCTTTCGAGTTGAGAAACAAGAATCGCTACATGGAGACATTGTGTAATTTGCATGGTTATAATTCAATTTTTATGTTGTGGTTAAATATGATGCACCCACTCTAGAAGCCGATGAGAAAATTTCGTCCTGATTTAAGCTCGTTGTTTGGTTTGCTGCTGCTCGCTGTTTCGATTTGGGCGATCGCTCAGGAACTGCACGAATACAATTATCATGATATTTTGACTTATCTGGCGGCGATTCCCAAGAGCCAGTTGAGTTTAAGTGTTTGGTTTACAATTTTGAGCTATCTGGTTTTGACTTTGTATGATTATCTGGGGTTTTACTATCTTGGTCATCCGCTGAGTTATAACAAGGTTGCTTTTACTAACTTTGTCAGTTCGAGTTTTAGTAATACGGTCGGTTTTGCGATTGTGACGGGGAGTGCGATTCGCTACCGTTTTTACTCGCTTTGGGGTGTATCCGCAATCGAGATTGCTCAAGTGATTGCGTTTGAAAATTTTACTTTTTGGCTAGGACTGTTTGCCGTTTCGGGAGCGATTTTTGTCCTCGACCCTTTACCTATTCCCACTCAGCTACATTTGCCTTTTGCTGATGTGCGTCCTTTGGGTGTGATTTTTGTTCTCATGGTTTTTGCTTATATAGTGGGTAGCATTATTAGCAAGGAGCCTTTACGGATTCGCGGTCAAGAATTTCGATTTCCAGGTTTTAAACTCGCTGTAGCTCAAGTCCTAATTTCTAGTTTAGATTGGATTTTCACCGCCGCAGTCCTTTATGTCTTGATTCCGGCAGTCGCCCATTTATCTTTTCTAGATTTTCTGGGTATTTACTTATTGGCGATGACAGCAGGGGTGGTAAGTAACGTTCCTGGTGGTTTGGGAGTGTTTGAGACGGTGGTTTTACTCCTTTTGAAGCCGCAAGTACCCCCGACAGTGGTTTTGGGGTCACTACTTGCTTATCGAGGTGTTTATTACTTGTTGCCTTTGATTGTGGCGACAGGGTTATTAGGATTTTATGAGGTTAACGCGCGATACCCGAAGGGTTGAAGCGCTAACGGTCCTGGGCAACGCGAGCGCTGATGCGCTATCGCGGCAACCTGGTTAATCACAAATCAACTCTACCGCATCCCGCCCATCAATCTCTTGGAAATAAACTTTAATAATTTCTTCTTTGGCTGTGGGTAGTTGTTTACCGATAAAATCAGGATGAATCGGTAACTCGCGATGACCGCGATCTACTAAGACGGCTAAACGAATTACTTCTGGGCGACCGTACTCATTCAAAGCATTTAAAGCCGCGCGAATTGTTCGCCCTTTAAAAATCACATCATCGACAATCACGACTGTTTTTCCCGTGAGGTCGAAAGAAAGGTCGGTTTTGGCTGGAGTTCGCAAGCCAATTTTATCGAGATCATCACGATAAAATGTAATATCTAATGCTCCTACCGCCACTGTCATCCCTTCTAATGCTTCAATTTGACGGGCTAACAAGTGAGCTAATGGCACACCTCTGGTATAAAGACCGACTAATACTAATTGAGAGAGATCCCGTGTTCTTTCAACAATTTGTGAGGCGAGACGGGTGATAGTGCGTCTGATTTCATCGGCGGAGAGAATTTCAACTACTTCTGTCGGCATATAACGTTACTGTTTGAGGATGTATCATATAAAGGAGATGACAATTTACTTACTGATGACTCATTAACCGGACTTGAGATAACAGGATTGCCACTCCCAACCAACTTAAAAAACAATAGCGAGTTAATTGTAGAGCTTGTAATATCGTCGCCTGAGTAATGGGATAAATCGGGTCTCCGAGGAGAGGCTTGGGTTTGGCGACACCGCGATACCAATTCATTCCTCCTACTTGCACACCTAAAACTGCAGCATAAGCGCATTCACTCCACCCAGAATTAGGACTAGGGTCACGGATAGCATCGCGGCAGCAAAGACGCCAAACTACCAACGGTTTACCTGATAATAATCCTAAGGTGAGCACGGTTAATCGACAAGGCAGCCAAGTTAAGTGATCCTCTAATCGCGCACTGAACCAACCTAAATAAGTGTAAGGTGTTTCCCGATAACCCACCATTGAATCTAGAGTACTCGCAGCTTTGTAAGCTAGCGCTAGGGGAACAACCCCTACTCCAGGAATTAAACCACCGACAATGGCATAAAATAATGGTGCCATTACCCCATCAGTCGCATTTTCTGTAACTGTCTCGAGAATTGCCCGTAAAATTTCGGAGTGCGAAAGTTCGGCGGTATCTCGACCCACATATTTACTTAAAGTAGTCCGCGCCTCCTGAAGATTATCGGCTTTTAGAGGTTGGAGGATTTCCGTCGCAGCGGTTCTTAAACTGTGGGCGGCGAAGCAACTAGCTAATAAAATAATTTCGGTTGCTATGCCGATTTGTGGATGTAAGAAGTTGGCAGCTTGGACTGTTAACCAACCTAAAGCACCGCTACCCACGATTAATCCAGTGCCTAAGATAATTCCGGCTACTCGCTGTTGTCTTGGCGTGCGTGCGTGTTTCCATACCACTTGATTAAAGCGGGAAATCACTTGTCCCATCACCTGGACAGGATGCAGCCAGCCCTGAGGATCGCCGATTAAATAATCTAAGACGGCAGCAGATATAAAAACAATAGTTTGACGAGCCAGGAGAAAATTCAACTTTACTAAAACTTCAGAGTTATGGGTGGCAAAAAGTCAATAGATAATTTTTAGATTTTCATGTCTAAAGTATTGACTCCTGTCTCTACTAAACCACAAAACTAGCTTCTTCTCCTTGAGCTGCTTGCCAGCTACGAGCATCGTAATAAAGATCAGCCAGAGTAATACTATACAGGGCTTCTTTCAGTTTCTGGTGCAGCCTTTGCCAAAGTGTAAATGTGACCCAATCTTCTGCTTGTGTTTGCGTGGGCGTGTGATGGGGTAGGGGTTGAATCGTTTCTCCGACAGCTTCTAAAATTTGTCCTAGGGAAATTCTCACCGGCGACTTTGCTAATTGGTAACCACCTACACTCCCGCGAATTGAGTTGACTAAACCCGCCCGACGCATTTCAATTAAGAGTTTTTCCAGGTAAGGCGCGGGTATATCTTGACGAAGAGCGATCGCTCTTACAGATGCTGGACCATAGTTTGGTTGTAAGCTCAGATCTAGCAATGCTTTTACGCTGTAATGTCCGCGAGTCGTTAGCTTCATGGAGTACGTAAACCTTTAACTGTCATTACTAGCATTAATAAATACCCACTTCATATTGCCTGTCAGTATCATTTTTGATTCTCGTACCGTCTTTTCACTGTTTAATTCCGCTGACATGTTGCCAATAGGAGTGAAAGATCATGCTTTAGGTGACTCGAACAATTACAGTGTAGCAGCCCAGAAGCCAACTGTAGATAGTTGCCTTTTTACAGTCGAATAGAGCAAAAATGAGATCATTTATTGATCAAAATGCATACATCTTAAAGAATTACGGGTATGATTGGAAAAACAGCTTCAGGATTTGGCTCTTTTGAGCTACATCTTGGCTAAAATCAAATACAATCAACCACGCGACCCATTTATTTCCGATCTAAGTTGATGAGTAAAAAGAAAAAAATTGAACCGCTAGTTGGAGAAGAACTCCTCCAGAAAGTTAGAGAGCTAGAAACCGTTAGTAAGGATGATAAAGCCAAGCAGTGCGGCTACTTTACCATTACCAAAAATGGTATCGAACGTGTCAATATGATGAAGTTCTTGAACGCCCTAATTGATGCAGAAGGCATTCAGTTAGACAGCAGTCCGACTGCAAATGGGCGTGGAGGACGCAGTGCTAGTTATAGAATTAGCGTGCAGTCAAACGGTAACTTATTGATCGGTTCAGCTTATACCAAGCAAATGAATCTCTTACCAGGAGACGAGTTTGAAATCACTTTGGGACGCAAGCACATCCGCCTCAAGCAGTTGGATCAAAGCGAAATCGCCGATGATGAACTTGAAGAAGCCGTTTCTTAATTAGGCGTATACAGCAAAATACTGCTTGGCTAAATGACAACACCAATTTTGGGTGCATGGAGATGCAGTTCACGTCTCCAAAGGTTGTCATGACCAAGCAGTATTGATGAGTACTCAATTAACTATTGACTATATCTGTATTTGGTAGGGCGACGGGTACATAGTGGCGCAGTGCTTTACGTGTTGCTGCCACATTACACGTCAAATCAATTTGCTCGCGTTCTAGTAGACCTAAAATCAGATCTTGGCGATCGCGTTCTACCACAGGTAACTGATGTAAACCACGCGCCGCCATGCGGTCTAAAGCCTCAGACAAGGTTTCATCTGTATAAGCATAGAGAATTTCTGTAGTACAAATATCCAGCAGTTGTTGGCTAAAAATATGGCTAGAGCCATCGGGGGAAGAGTATTGTTCCCATAGCGAAATGGCGCGTTTAATATCTTCCAGGGTGACGATCCCAATTAATTGCTTTTTCGCATCGACAACCAAAGCACTCCGGGTGCGATCGCGAGTCATTTCTAGACCAGCTTCCAAGACGGAAAGTGTCTTCAGTAGCATCAGTGGTGGTCCATACATCGCCTCTCCCACCAGAGTTTTTTCTAAGATTTCTGCTTGCTCATCTTTTAATTCTGCTAGCCCAATTTGCTGCAAATTTGAGTTAGAAGCCGTCGTCAGCTTCATGCGATCTGCTAGCCAAAGACTCAAACCCACCGCTGCCATTAACGGTAAAACAATCCGATAATCTCGTGTCAGCTCAAATAATAATAAAATTGCTGTTAAAGGTGCTCTCGCACTAGCAGCGAGAACTGCCGCCATTCCTACCATTGCATAAGCTGGAGGAGCCGCCATATATTCACCCAAAGCAGGTGCGATTAAAGCTAGAGTTTTGCCGTAAGCTGCTCCCAAAGACGCACCGAGAAACATTGCTGGCGCGAACAAACCACCAACCAAACCACTACCAGCGCAAATGGCTGTTAGCAGCAATTTCACAACTAACAATTCTGCTAACAATGGTAAAGAAAATTCGGCATCTTGCAACATCGCTTCGACTGTTTCATAGCCGATACCTAAAACTTGGGGGAAGAATAAGGCAACTACCCCGACACATGCGCCACCAATAATGGGATGGAACATTGAGGGAATATGCTTGGGGAAAGTAAGTCCCCGGACTTCGCCGCGAAAGAACGCTTTGGCCAAACTAATGAGTTGCGTGTAAGCGATCGAAACTAAACTAGCAGCCAAACCTAAACCAAGATAAAGCGGTAATTCTAGTGGACTACGGACATCATACACAGGTAAGGTAAAAGCCGGCTGCGCCCCTAACCCAATTTGGGCAACTAACCCGGCGACAACTGCAGATAATAACACTACACTTACTGCACTCGTGGCAAATGATGTTGTTCCGAGTACTACCTCCAGCGCAAAAAATACCCCCGCAATCGGCGCATTAAATCCTGCCGCCAAACCCGCCGCCGCCCCAGCACCTAAAAGCAACCGTTGTCGCTCTTGAGATACCTGTAGCACTTGCGACAACAACATCCCAAAATTTGCGCCAATTTCCACACTCGGACCTTCTGGTCCTAAAGAAGCACCACTACCCAAAGAAACAGCAGCGGCAAACATCTTGGTGACTGGTCGCAATTGCCGTGTTGCTGCATTTCTGGCTTCTGGGGTTTGGGCGGTAGCAATCAAATAAGATAGCCCCGGTCCAAAATCATTGGTGCGCCAGCGCATCAACGACACAATTAACCCGCCCAAAATTGGCACACAAGCTAGCGTCCAAGCACCCCAAACAGCGATCACCCCCATCAAATTTTCGAGTAACAGGTGGTGAATTAAATGGATCAAGTAATGAAAAGTTACTACCCCCATCCCACTACCACCGCCAATCAGGACGGCAAGTAGGAGGACGACGGTTTCGGGAGAGGGTTGTAATCGATTTAGAAGTTGGAGAAAACGGAGGGAGGGAGTAGGGAACACAGGTGGTTCCGTTACCTTCCTAAACTCAGAGGGAGGCAGGGCAGTCATGGGGGAGGCAAGTATATGTAATAAAAATTCAAAATTTTTATGTGTTCTACTTCATTTTGAGCGATCGCGTTAGTCCACGACAAGTCCGCACTAATTTACTTGAACACAAAAGAGCGAAGGAGTGAGAATCCGAACTAAAATTGTATGCAGGCGAAACAATAGTATGGTAAGTGACAACTTTTCCTCACGGGTGTTAAAAGATCATGCAGATAGGAATAAAAACTTTGTTAGCCTTAAGTAAATCGTCAGTAAAAATACAATAAGTTATGTGATTTATAGATTTATAATGGGCATACTAAGACGGGGAATGCAGGAACTTTCGTCAGGCTTCTGATATGGCTCTTGTTATAGAGGTACTAATTGAGATAGGCACGCCGACGTAAATGAATACTCACACATTTGATAATCATTCTGTTACTTGCCCGATTTGCCAACGGACTGGAAATTTGAAGCCAGTCAGAATTTGTAGTGGACTGTTTACCTGTCCATATTGTCAGGAACGTCTAGTAGTCGCTGAAAGCGGTCACTACGTCCGCGATCCGTATATATGCCGACAGATGAAGATTGCCGCTTCACTGCGCCGTCAGAGCCAACCTTGGGCAAGGATTGTCCGAGATTTTGGCGCAATTAAGCGCCCATCTGTGCTCTTAGCATTGGGAACGGCGCTCCTGTTTGGTGCAGCGGCGATCACCTTGACTAATTTAAATAACAGTGTTAAACCGTCTTCTGAGGGAATACCACAGCAAGTTAAACCGATTATAGATCACCCACGCTAGTATTATTGATACATTTTTTTGGAAGGTTGGTAGTTGCGCTTTAGCGCTAAAACGCAACTACGAACTGCGCGAAGAGTGCGCCGAAGCGCAACTACGAACGAACTACAGTTAATTAAGGATTATTTTTAGTAATCAGCAACAGATCTTTAGATTTACCTAATAATTTCACAGAAGTTAACTTGAGTTTGCGAAGTGTATCTTGATCGATCAGCAAATAAGGCTGGTTGTCATCTTGCCAATGTTGTTGCATTTGGCTATTATTAGCTGGTAGAATTGACCGCTCACTGTAAAAATTCAATGATGGGCGATCATTATCCGGATCAGTATAGATTTTTCCACCTTCCGAGGTATGCTCGCGGATCATTTGGGCAACTGGTTGGACAGGATATTGTTCTGCTAACTCCCACACCCAATGATTTGATGTCATCAATAGCAGCAGCGACACATAACACCCCCAAAATAGTACACTCAAGAACTGAGTATCTCGTTGAGAGAGCATAATTGCTGTCAATCCCATAGTCAGCGCCACAGCAACACTCATGAGTTGTAAATCTCCATCTGCAGCCGGACTCCAGGTAAAGTAACAACCAGCAATACTCGCCACCATACTTAGCAACACCAAGCCAACCATCCAATACCGGGGGTATGGCTTATCTCCTCTGTCTGTTGCTTGGGCTAATCCAAATCCACTAGCCAAAGCTAAGCAAGGGTAAATTGGCAAGACATACCAAGGAAGTTTGGTTTCCATGAAGGAAATACTGACCAGATAAACAAAACTCCATACCAATAAGAGTTTTGCCCAACTGAGATTACGATTTTCCCAAACCGCCGCCCAAGTAACTGGTAAAAACAGCAGCCACGGCCAAGCATACTCAGCGATTTGCAGTAAATAATACCAAGGTGGTCCCGAATGAGCCTCGACAGCTTGCCAAATTCGACTCAGGGATTGATCCACTACCCCTATATGAGTAAAAGTTTTTCCATAATGCCACCACTGGAGACCATACCAAAGAGCTACAGGTGTAGTTCCGATCAGTATCCCACTCCATAAGTAGCCACTTTTCAACAGTCGAGGCGTATCCCAAAGTAGGAAAACCAAACCGATCGCTAAAAGTAATATACCGATCATTCCTTTGGTCAGACAAATCAAACCAAAACCAATGCCGATACCCAAGCAATAGCGCAAATCACGACGCGATCGCAACACACATAACAGCATTAACAGAAAAAAACAAATCACCGCCCCATCTAACATTGCCAAACGCCCATGACGCACTATTGGTAGCAAAGTCATGTAAATTAAAGCACTGTAAACAGAAGCACGGCGGGAAAAAAGCTCTCTACCCATAAGATACAACAATGGAACCGAGATCGCCGTGAGCATTGCGCCCGGTAAACGCGCCGTCCATTCACTGACACCCCACACTGAGTAAGCAGAAGCAATCAGTAAATGGACTAGCGGTGGCTTATTATAATAAGGTTCCCCTCTCAGTGTCGGATAGAGCCAGTGCATTGCCCCAAAGGGACTTTGCCAAATCTCCCGCGCCACTTGAGCCACAGTTCCTTCATCCCAATCTCTGAGTGGCAATCCACCAAGATTTATGCTAAAAAGTAGCACTGCAGCTGCTAGCAATCCAACAACCCATAATCCATCAGTGAATTTGCTACTCAATCGGTATTGTTTTTTCGAGCGACCCCAAGTAAAAGTACGATGGTGCATATCTGAGAATAATCGAGTCTCTGCTAGATAGATTTACATAGAACAGGTAACACCCGCAACATCACTATTTATAACTACAAGATCGTGACTACAGTTTCCGGATGAGCGCATGTGTTCTAATGCTCGCAAGTTAGATTTTACTCGAATCTCAAGCTCCAGGCTTCCTTTATTTTTACATTTTTTTAATTTATGGAAGCCATTTCCCTCAGGGCAAATAATGTTTTATGAGATACAAACAAACAAACACAATCGCTTAAGTACTTAAATAATCGGAGCATATCAATGAACCTGCCTATTACACTAGATCTAGCCCTAGGCTTAATTTTTATCTACTTAATTTTGAGCTTATTAGCTTCAGAAATCCAAGAACTGTTGACAACAATGTTGCAATGGCGAGCCGAACATTTAAAAAAGTCAATTGAAATCTTGCTTGCGGGTAATATTAAAGGTGCAGAAGAAGCGCGAGTAATTCAATTAGCAAACCAACTGTATGCTAGTCCACTAATTAGAAACATCAATCAAGAAGCCAAAGGCTTGTTTGCCACTATACCGCGTCATATTACCTGGTCAATTGGTTCGATGTATCGGCAGATGATAGATCCCAGACCAACGATAATAAAAAGCGATACGATTTTTGGCAATCACCAAAATAGTGGACCATCATACATTGCGGCGGAAACCTTCGCTTCAACTCTGATAGAAACCTTAGAATTACCTACCTTAATCCAGAAGCTAACAGAAGCCAGACTCGAAAAATTTAAGAACCACAGACTACAGGAAATCCAAGACATATTAAAACAATTGCCAATACCAGAAGACGAACACGCCCTAGCAAATCCGTTCGTCGCCGAATTTACGCAGCTCCAAACAGACTTCAACAAAGCAGTTATCAACTACCACGAAGGTAAAGCCAGCTTAAACACCAGCCTCAGACGAATGTCAGAAAGTGTAGACAGATACATTGAAACATTACAAAGTGAACTTGCCGACAATAAATCATATCGTAAAGGATTGCAACAACTAGAATCATTCAGAAGAGATATTTTCGACGATCGCGAACAAGCGATTCTGATTGGCGGTCTCAGACCAAATATCAGTGAAGCCGCCCAAGTAATCAATCGCAGCAGCGCTGTGTACCAAGAAATCCTCGCCATCCATCAAGACAAAAACAATCCCACCTTCCAAAGAATTGACGAAATGGTGAAAAATTTGCCAGAATCGGTAGTTGAAACCATATCCATCTTAGCCAAGCGTGGTGAAGCGAGAATCCAAAGAGCCGAAGAAGGACTAAATCAACTCAGACAAGAAATCGAAGTTGGTTTTGACCGTTCAATGGATCGAGCCTCCGGCGTTTATAAACGCAATGCCAAAGGCGTCACAATTCTCATTGGCTTTGTGATTGCCGTAATTGCCAATGCCGACACATTTCACATTGTCAATAGACTATCAAAAGACTCAACACTGCGAGCAACAATTACCCAAAACGCCGGCGCAGTCGTGACCCGCAATGGCAACACCTCAATCACTAATCTAACAGACCTACGCGATCAAGCAAATCAAGCCTTAGTCGATGTCTCCCTTCCCATTGGTTGGACAGACGCAAATCTCACCCAGCAAACTGGCTTATTACCCAACCAGTCAACCCTCTTAACAAAAATTCTCCGCATGTTACCGGGTTGGATTCTCACTAGTATTGCGATCGCGATGGGTGCGCCATTCTGGTTTGATTTACTAGGTAAAATTATCAATGTGCGGAACGCAGGTAAACCACCGATATCTAGCACCAGTTATCCATCAGCACCAGTACCGAGTGATCCGAGTCCTGGGGGAAATCCGGGGACATTTTGAAACGCGGAGGAACGCGGAGGAAACGCAGAGGATCGCTGAGAACTCCGCGTACCTCTGCGCTACCTCCGCGAACCTCCGCGTTTCCTATTCCCCCTCCCGGAAAAGCCGATAATCTCTTTGTACCCTCTCCGAATAACTACGAGCATAATCCAATACCTGATCGCTCCAATCTGGCTTGTGAGCAAACTCGATTAATTCATCGGCGATAGCTGAACCTTGTCTCCCACTACTCCGTAAATGATCCCAGGCTGTGACTTCACCCATTGTCCGCATTAGTTTTTCTAGTCGCCCGATTTTACCTTCCCAGGCGTTTAAGCAGACTTTATCTTGGACTGGCTGCAATTCTCGGAGTACGTAAGAGTGATTTTCATGCTTCACAACTCCGAGGAGTGCGGGTGATGTTCCTTGGACTCGTTTTTGGATGGCGACGACTCGGTCGGCTTGGTTTTCCCAGTGTGGTTGGGGTAAGGTGAGGTAGGGTTGTAATGAGCTTTTTCGGGCTTGTTTGAAATCTAGGAGAAAATTGTTGTCAGGTGAGCCTTTGCCTTCTACTAAGACGACATAGCGTTCTACTCCTAGGCTACCTGTACCGGCGATCCGCTGTTGGACATCTAATATTTGGAAAAATTTATCGTTTTGGTGCGTGTTTTTTTGCCAATTTTCGATGGAGTCGATTACTTTCTGCTGCTGGTCTTTTGTCGCCTCGGTGACACGTTTGTTGTCGATGATTAAGCGGCGTTTGCCTTTTTTGAGTTCTGTGCGTCGGTCTAAGAAGTCTGGGCGATTTCTTAGTTTTAAGCTATTGAGTAAGTCTTTGACTAAGCCTTTTGCTGTTTCTGTCTCGACAGTCCGCGCCTGACCTTGAGCTAAGGTGTTGCGGTAAGCTTTCAGAAAAGTTTGGCACAAGATTAGGGTTTGGGATTCTTCTACCCCTAGTGTTTCCGCACCGACAATAATACTTGTGCTTAAACGTGTCACATCCCAGGTACATGGTGCTAGACTAGCTTCATCGAAATCATTGATGTCAAAGTAAACTAAACGATTATCACCTTTGTAAGTACCAAAGTTTTCCAGGTGTAAGTCGCCACAAATCCAGGTAAATGGGGCGTTGTTCAGCGGCGAATCGAGGGGTAAGTCTTCGTAAAATAAATGGCAAGTCCCACGGTAAAAGGCGAATACGTCAGCCCGCATTGCCTTATATTTCAGTTTTAAGAGTTTGGGATCGTGTCCTTGATTAAATGTGTAAATTCTGTCAATGACTTTGTCAATTACTTTTACCATGATTTGATTCGCTCACTGATTTGTGGATGCAAAAATTGGTCGTGATGTTACTACCATCACAAACCTGGGACAATTTAGTCCCTAACTAGGAACTCTGTATTATAATCGGTTTTAAATCATGTTGGCAGGCTGGGAATATTTTATTTGATGTGGGAATAATAAATACCTTGCAATGCCTCTTCCTCAATTGATGTTGTCAGTAAAATTACTGGATTTATATGGAAATTTTGGCAGTTAGACTTAAACCAGACACAGATCTTAAAGAAAAATTAAAAAATATTGCTAATGATGAAGATATCAAAGCTGGATTCATTGTCACAGCGATTGGTAGTCTGAAACAAGCGACAATTCGCTTTGCTAATCAAGCAGCTAGTACAGTATTAAATGATAAATTTGAAATCCTCTGCCTGAATGGGACAATTGCCACAACAGGTCTTCATTTACATATAGCGATCGCTGACAGTCAGGGTAAAACAATCGGTGGGCATTTAGATTATGGTTGCATTATTTACACAACTGCGGAAATACTTATTGGCAGTAGTTCAGATTTTCGCTTCGCAAGAACTCTCGACCCGCAAACAGGTTATCAAGAATTGGAAATTTTCTAGTTTGGAGTACTGCATTCGGATAGTATGACACCAACACCCGAATGCGTCACCCCTACTTCTAATCGTGATGACGGATTTGCCATGCAGCACCGAAAGCAGCAAAACCCCCCGCGAGTAATCCAGTACTCATTCCTTGGATAGTTTTTGTGACTGGACTTTGAATTAAACACTCGCTAGTGACTGTACTCGAATTCAAACACTGTTTACTCTCTGCCCAACTGGCAGTCCCACCTAAAATAACACCTGTAAGGCTACAGGAAACAACTAACAACAGAAGACGCTTAGTTTTTAAGTCCATAGACAGATGCGGAAATTGTATAAATACTAAATCTTCCATTACTTTACACAATTCCGCCCAAAATGTCAGCTCACTCCTCCGCGTTCCTCCGCGAAACCTCCTCTCCTCCTCTGCGTTTCCTAATTCCCTCACTTAATATTCAAATTGAAAGGCAATCGAGCATATATACCTAAAGGATCGTTCATTTTTTGCACAGATGTCAACTCTTGGCTAATTTTCTCCAATTCAGCCGTCATCGGATTGGAGGAAGGCGCTTGTGCATTTAAACCCAAAGCAGTTTTCACCTGACTTGAGAATACAGAAGGTAAGGAGAAGTCAAAATTACTACGTTGAGGATACTCTTGCAATTCCCAATCCTTGCCCAGATTTGCCAATTTGGCGGTATAGTCAATAGTTGCATCGAGACCACCAATCTCATCGACCAAACCAATTTCCTTCGCAGCGCTTCCTGACCAAACTCGACCTTGAGCAATTTCCGCTACCTTTTGTTCTGGGAGTTTCCTTCCTTGAGAAACTTTATCTAAAAACACCTGATAAATTCGGTCAACACTCCGCTGCGCTAGAGCTAACTCTTGTTCCGAGCGCGGTCGAGAAATGCCTTCACTATCAGCATACTTGGCTGTTTTCACCGCATCCCAGGTAATACCGTTATCATTAGCGATTTTTTGGATATTGACATAACGCCCAAAAACACCTATGGAACCTGTAATCGTATTTGGTTCAGCAAAAATTCGTTTAGCGTTAGCAGAAATCCAGTAACCGCCGGATGCAGCTAAATCACCCATTGAAACGACAACAGGTTTAACTTTAGATGTCAGATCGATTTCGCGTTGGAACACATCAGCACCAGTGACACTACCACCAGGACTGTTAACCCGCAGGACTACTGCTTTGACACTCTTATCTTGGCGCAGTTTGCGGAAGATTCTGGCAAAGCGATCGCCTCCTACTTCTCCTTCTTTGCCTTGACCATCAACAATTTCGCCTTGAGCATAGACTACCGCAATTTTGTTACTGGAGTGACGCTCCATTCCTAAGGAACTGCCAGAAACATTGGCATAATCGGTCAAACTAACTTGATGAAAAGTTTTTTCCTCGCGATCGCTGTTAGTCAACTTCTTCAAGTCTGTGACTACTTCATCCAGATACGCCACCCGATCTACTAATCCCTGAGTTTTGGCAACATCAGGCTCTAACAAACCTTGCTCGTCAGCGATGGTCTGTAATTTTTGAGCGCTGACATTGCGGCTTTTACCTACAGAAGTCCGCCATTGACTCCAAACGTCATCTAACAGCTGCTGAGTTTGTTCGCGATTTTCCGCACTTAGCTTTGTCAATAGGAATGGTTCAACTGCGCCTTTAAATTTACCTACCCGCACAACCTGAACACCAACACCATATTTTTGTAATGCTCCAGTATAAAACATCGGCACACTTGCCAGACCTTTTATTTCCATGCCTCCCATTGGATTGAGCACAATGTTATTGGCTACAGAAGAGACAAAATAAGCGCGTTTTCCCCAATTTACATCGTAAGCCGTAATTGTTTTACCAGCATCACGAAACTTTTGCAGTGCTTGACGGACTTCTTGGAGTGTGGCAAAGCCAGCATTGATATCTCCGAGATTTTGACTACTATGTAGATAAATTCCGACAATCCGAGGATCGCGCCGCGCCTTTTCTAAAGTATCTAAGACTGTTCGCAGTGACACTGTGCTGTTATCTTTGCCAACTAGTGCTTGCTGAACGATGCTGCTGCGACTGGTTTGCTCATCTGTAATATTTAGGGATAAGTCAAAAACCAGCACTGATTTATCTTTAACGTCGGGTTCTGCTTGTTTAGTGATCGCAATCATGATCAACAGCAGTCCTATTCCCGAACCTAAGAAAATGAATAACCCTAGTAGGCTACCCATTGTGCTGGCAAAAGTTTGTTTGAGGAAATTACGCATTGGTAAAAACAGTTAGGAATTAGGAATACTGAGTGAAGAGAAGTTAACTCCTCACTGCTAACCTCTTATTGTAAACGTTGTAATTGGGAGTGCTTCAGTTGATCTACAGTCGCGTTGCCAGTGCAGAATAACACAGTGGTAAGTTCCGCAATTAATAACTCGGCGAAGTCTTGCAGTGCGGCTTCTGATTCAGCAGCTGCTTGTAAAAAAGGTAATGCTAGACCGGCAATATCGGCTCCGAGAGCGATCACTTTTGCCACATCCACACCATTCCGCAATCCTCCCGAAGCAATTAAAGGAATATCTGGTGCTACAGACCGAATATTCACAATACACTCTGCTGTAGGCAAACCCCAGTCAGCAAAAGTCATACCTAAACGTCGAGCTAACAGGGAATCGGCGCGTTCGCTTTCTACTTTTGCCCAAGATGTTCCGCCTGCACCTGCAACATCAATTGCTGTAACTCCCGCCGCTATCAGTTTTTCTGCCATTGGTGCGGAAATCCCATTGCCGACTTCTTTCGCAATTACAGGGACTGGTAATTCACTGCATAAAATTGCGATTTTGTCTAGTAAACCACGAAAATTAGTATCTCCATTGGTTTGAATACACTCTTGGAGAGGATTGAGATGCAAAATCAACGCATCCGCTTCTAAAATATCCACTACCCGCAAGCATTGCTCTAAACCATAGTTATAGTTGAGTTGCACCGCGCCCAAGTTAGCAAATAACAGAATATCCGGGGCGAATTTTCGCATTGCGAAGGTCTCGGCCACCTCAGGTTTTTCAATCGCTACCCGTCCAGATCCGACACCCATCGCGAATTTATAGTGTTGGGCCATCTGGGCGAGGCGAAGGTTAATAGTCTCCGCCTGTTTTGTTCCACCCGTCATTGAAGAAATCAACAGCGGTGCGCCGAGTTGTTTCCCCAAGAAATTGGTAGTTAGGTTGATGCAAACGCGATCTACTTCCGGTAGGCAACAATGGGTAAAGCGATAGTGTTCTAATCCGTTAGTAGTGGCGTTAGATTGCACATCCTCTTCTAAGCAAATGCGGATATGGTCGGCTTTGCGCGATTGGGTTTGCAGTGATTGACTGTCGGGAACGTTCATTCGCGTCTCTTGATTAAGGGAGTAAACTATATTTTCACAGAGATTCTTGGCTTCTAAAAGTATATATGGCACTTGAGAAGTTAAGTGATATGATCGGCTACTGTTTAGTAAAGAATAATTTTTGTTGTGGCGATGGTGAGTTGACATGGATTCTCAGGAAAACTCAAAGGACTTTAACTCCTCACAGCCAGACAGTGCATCTACGATCTCCACAAAGGAACTACGGAAAGTCTACCGCACTGGATTTTGGCTGAATCAAAAAGTCATATCTCTCAAAAGTTGCTCCTTAGAAGTGCGTCAAGGTGAAACTTTTGGCTTACTCGGACCAAATGGGGCGGGAAAAACGACACTGCTGAAGTTGTTGTTGGGAATTATTCGTCCGACAGGTGGCGCAGGTTTGTTGTTTGGTAAACCACTAGGCGATCGCCAAGTGAAGCAACGTATCGGCTATTTGCCAGAAAATCCCTATTTTTATGACTATCTCACGGGTTGGGAATTCTTACAACTCTGTGCCGGACTGTTTCAAATCCCCAACAGCATCCAACGCCAGCGCATTCCTCAACTGCTGGAATTAGTCGGTTTGTCAAAATCTGATGCGCGGAAAAAGCAGTTGCGAAGATATTCTAAAGGCATGTTACAGCGAGTCGGGATGGCACAGGCGCTGATTAACGATCCGGAGTTGGTGTTTTTGGATGAGCCGATGTCTGGTCTCGATCCGGTAGGACGCTACCAAATGCGGAAAATTATTCTGTCGCTGAAAGATCAAGGTAAAACGATTTTTTTTAATAGTCACATTCTTTCTGAGGTGGAACAGATTTGCGATCGCGTCGCTATTTTGGCGCAAGGCGAATTAATTTGTGCTGGTTCTCTAGATGAATTACTGGGTGTTGACAACACATATTATGTCAAAGGTCAAGGTGGAGATTTACAGATTCTCCAAAAATGGGTGAAGAATTTAAAATTTACCGTCGATGGTTCTTGGTCCGGTAACTTGCAAGGCGAACCATCTGATTTTCTGGCTAGTATCCGCCTGATGGGAGGACACATTACAGAGATGAAATTTGCCCGTCCGGGACTGGAAGAGTTCTTTTTGCAACAATTACAACAACATGGAATTGGGTTAGACCATGCGGAATGAAGTTGAATCTTCATCTATTTAAAAATTTAGTAAGAATTTCCCTATTTACCTGTAATTTACAGTAAGTTTACAGAGGAAGGTAAGTGGCAAGCACCTGCTGACTGAGTTTAATTACGCAAATATACTAACTTATACATTTAATTTGATTCAAATAGTGAAAAATTAAAAGGAACTTGCGTACTTAAATAGAGTCGAGAGTAGAATACTTAAAACAGTACTTTCCATATAGTTGTTTAAGGTAAACATGGTGAATGCAGGTTTATTTAGATTGATCGGCAAACCAGCTGCAGGTATAGCACTGCTTGGCACAGTGACCATTATTTTTCCCGCAGCTAGCATTGCTCAGTTACCCAAGTTACAAGCATTACCGGCAAAGATAGTTGCTCAGAATACAGTACTGGATCGGAATTACACATTAGGAGGAGGCGATCTCATCCGGGTGAATGTTTTTGAAGTTCCCGAATACACTGGTGACTATCAGATTCCGCCCGGTGGAGCAATTAACTTACCGTTGATTGGTAGTGTCTCCGTAGAAGGGTTAACTACAGGACAAGCGGCTGACGAAATTTCCCAGAAATATTCTCGCTTCCTGAAACGCCCTTTAATCTCGGTGAATCTTTTATCTGCACGGGGTATTAACGTCGTGGTTTCCGGAGAGGTGACTCGCCCTGGCGCTTACACTGTGACTTTATCAACAAGTGGCGGTAACAATCCTGGGGTACAATACCCGACAATTTTAAGAGCAATTGAAATTGCTCAAGGTACGACACTTTCAGCCGATCCGAGTCGAGTGGAATTACACCGCCGGCTAGGAAGAGGACCAGAACAAGTTTCGATCCTCAATCTTAAACAAATCATTCAAATTGGTAACGTCTCACCAGAACAGCTAACCTTGCGCGATGGCGACGTGATCGTTGTTCCTCGGTCAAATACCGTCAACTTGGCAGATGTCCGCCAATTATCAACAGCTAGCTTTGCCGCCGATCCTACCAAACCGCGTGTAGTTGCCGTAGTCGGTGAAGTTTACCGTCCAGGTACTTATGTTGTCACCACTGCAAGTACTGAAGGCGCAAATGCTGGTACTGGTGCAAGTGGTCAATCTAATAATTCTCTAACTGGTTTACCGACGGTGACACGCGCCATTCAGCAAGCTGGAGGAATCACACCTTTAGCCAACATTCGCACTGTCCAGATCCGCCGACCAACTAGAACAGGTGGAGAACAAACCGTTGAAGTGAATCTTTGGCAACTATTGCAGACGGGTGATATCAACCAAGATGCGATTTTGCAAGACGGTGATACAATTATTATTCCGACAGCTAGTGAGATTAACCGGGCTGAAGCAACTCAATTAGCAACGACGACTTTATCTCCGGCAACGATGAAGGTTAGTGTCGTCGGAGAAGTTAAAAAACCTGGACAGATAGACCTGCAACCAAATACTTCCTTAAATCAAGCTTTACTTGCTTCTGGTGGGTTTAACGATGCGAGGGCTAATAGCAGAGCTGTTGATTTGGTACGACTCAACCCGGATGGCTCGGTCACCAAGCGTTTGGTGAAGATTGATTTCAAAGCATCAATTAACGAGCAAACTAATCCGATCCTCCGCAATAATGATATTGTCTTAGTTAGCCGTTCTGGCGGAGCTAAAACTGGTGATAGCGTCGGTCTGTTTACAGGTCCTTTAGGTAGTATCTTAGGGATTCTGGGTGTTTTTGGCACTTTTGGTTTTTAGCATCTAGGCACTTGTTGTAACTCCTTGCACTCTCGTGCGATTGTCAGTAAATATACTTCCGGAATGGGTGCATCACTAAACTCATGATTTTTACGGATAATAGCTAATAGCTGATGAATTAAGTTAGCACTTAGCAGTTATTTTTATGAATTTCCCGTTTGGTACTCGGCGACAGGCTTCATTTATTCGCGGATTGCTGTGTGGTTTGACCATCGCTGGCAGTTGGCTGAGCTTTACTCCCGCTCTTCTTGCCGCGCAACGCGTTACACTCCGTTTTGGTCCTTTTGAGCAGTCAGTATCGATTTCTGACTTAGAGCAATTTGCGAAAACAGGTAGATTATCCAGCTCATTACAACTTTACGCTCCTGTACTGACTCCACAAGTGCGCGAATTGCTACTGAGAAATCTACAACTTGATCCGGCAGTGGGTAATCAACTTATTGCTGAACTTGTACGTTCTCCATCAGGTAGAGGCATTGTCGAGTCCCTCGGAACGGCAATTCCAGGTAGTACAGTTCAAAGTCTTCAATCAGCGATCGCTTTAGCCACAAGACAAGCCAATGGTTTGAGCGTACTTGGGTTTTTGCGCTCTTATCCGCAAGAGAATTTGACTGTGGATGCAAGCCGCGCGATCGCTCTGGCGGTGCAAGTCAACCCGACATATTGGCAAAGTCAGGCTTTAGGTTCATTGCTACAACGCGAGTTAGCAGTCTCCAACCCTACCCCTTTTAGAGCTACATTCGATCCGGCGGCGCTGGGTAAAGAAACAGTGCAGCTACAAACAATTGTTTTGCGCGATCGACAACGTCAGCGTAATATTTCCGTAGACCTGTACACCAGTCAAAACCATGATCCGCAACAGCCACTGGTAGTCATGTCCCACGGTTTTGGCGCTAACCGCAAATTTTTAGGTTATTTAGCCCGTCATCTCGCTTCTCACGGTTTAACTGTCGCCGCAATTGAACATCCTGGTAGTGATGTCAAAGCCGTTACCGCCGCCGTAAATCAAGGTAATATAGCAAACTTAATGCCAGCGTCTGAGTACGTTGAATTACCTAGGGACGTGAGTTTTGTCCTCGATCAATTGGCAAAATTAAATACTCAGCCGGGAACTCAAGGCAAGTTTAATACAGAAAATGTCACAACAATTGGTCACTCTTTAGGTGCTTATACAGCTTTAGCTTTGGTTGGTGGGGAAGTGAATATTGGCGAGTTACGAAAATATTGCCAAGAATCGGTTGGTGTCGGACAAGCACCAGGTGATTGGTTACAGTGTGCTGCAGCCAAATTACCAGACCAAAAATTACATTTAGCGGATCAACGAGTGAAGAGTGCGATCGCCTTAAATCCACTCATTGGCTCGTTGTTTGGCAAAACTGGTTTAAATCAAGTTACCAAACCAGTCTTAATTTTAACTGGCACCGATGACTCTCTCACCCCATCACTCACCCATCAACTGCGACCTTTTACCCAACTACACGGGACTAAATACCTATTAACTGCCATTGGCGGTACACACTTAAGCATCGGCGATCCGGCAAATCTAGCAAATACAGCGGCGACAACCACCATTGTTAAAGAACGATTAGGTGGTGACACTCAATCCTTGCGCCAATTACTCCAAGGTGTCAGTTTGGCATTTATCAAACAACAAACTCCAGAAGCAAAAGCTTACCAACCTTTTCTCACCTCAGCCTATGCCCAATCACTTTCAACATCAGCTTTACCCTTGCGCCTAAATTCTGAATTACCCGGAAACATCAAACCTTGGCTAGAGTTTGTGATGACATACTAACAATGAGGCAAAATGTAATTGCAGGGGTGTTTCGCTTATTAAACAAACTATTTTTCCGTTCTAGTCAACCCGATGTCACAGCGCTTCGCGCGGGTGCGGGGAGTAGGGTGCGGGGTGTGGGGAACCCGGTAAGTAACGAAATTTCGGATATCGAGTTTATATCCAACACTATCGATGTTGATGGCAAGGCTTATATTCGAGGTAGATGCGAAAACATTGACGAGGGTGACTGTATTTTAGTAAAAATTGAAAACTCTGAGAGTCTTTATTATGTAGATGAAATTGATTACCTGCCAAATCAGACGGAAATGTTTACGGCAATGATTACAAAAATCACTTCCAATTGAGTGTAGCGATATCAATTTCCTCCTTGATAAAGTGCGATGAAGCGATCGCCTGCATGGGGTGATAAAGACTTTGTTATAAATATTTACACTTCCTGCAGCTTAAACGTTGGCAAAATTCGCTGGGTCCTGGTCTCGCCGATGGTTAACGGGAAGAGGAGGAGTCTCGTGATTGCCTACCTTAGCCGCAGTTTTTTCTAGCGATTCCCGAAGTCGTTTGGCGGCGTAGATAGACATGTCTCTTGGTACATTGATGCGATCGCGCAAATATCGCAGCGCCAGATCGGACTCCTGAGGTGGGATACAAACTACACCCGTCATCATCTGGGTTAAAGCACAACGCAAAGCTTCATCAAACAACTTGTTATCGCCAGGGTTGACACGAATAATGTTGGTGCGGTGCTTGAGCACTCGTTGTAGTGCTTCCGCACGGGAGTTTTCTGGTTCAGGGTAAGTTACATCTGGTAATCCGAACCAAGGACCATGATCTACCCGTGCCTTATTAATTAGCATCTGCGGCGACACCCATTCCCAACATCCTCCCATTTGAGGTGGCAAATCATGCACATGGGTATGGAAGTCACTCTGGGTACCTCGGTAAGTAAGTCGGCTTTCCATACCCGCAAACCAAGCACCCAAGCGAGGGTTTTCTTCTCGTAAGGAGTAGCCTTTGTAATAATAAAGACTAGCATTCATGCGTTCAACATAAGGCGTGAATATCACATCAGCGGTACTAAAGTCATCTAAGAAATATGGACTCGGTGTACTACCTAGAGCTTCCTCGACTTTAGCCACCACGTTGATAAATTGATCGTGGTTGCGCTGCTCTTCGCGAGATGAAAGAGAACGATGGCAAAGCCAGCCGCACCAAGCTCTAAATAAAAGTCGCTCCAGCCGTCGTAAGGGGAGTACTGTGGGGTCTTCCATACCCGCTTTTAAAGGGCCAAACACCTGTTCCAAGGCAAGCAAAATATCATCGCTTTCCGTGATTATCCGACCATCTAATTCGATGGCTGGTAACATCCCCGAAGGCACCTTGCGCTTGTACCAACTTTCTTTTTCCCCGTAGCAAAACATAGTCACTTTTTCAATGCGGTAAGGGATTTGCTTTTCCTCTAGCCATAGCCAGATTTTCTGACAGTACGGACACCAAGCGTGGTTATCGCGGTATAGTGTTACTCTGACATCAGATTCGGTCAGACCAAATAGGCGCAACCGGGCTTGAGCATTAGTGGGACCATTGATAGGATCTAATTTAAAGTCTGTAAGAGCTTCTAGTTCCAGCCAACTGAGGGTGGTGACGGTCATGGTGAGTATCCTTGGGAGCGAGGGCAATCATTTAGGGATAATATCGCACTCCTGATGACAATATATACACCTAGCTTTGATTTTCGGCAACGGTGGCTCAATCTATAAAATTGACGATGAACGCATTAGAAGCTTATAACTTGAAAAAAACTTACCGCCAACGCCAGGTTGTTGTGGAGGCGGTTAAGGATGTTTCTTTAACCATTGCGCCGGGAGAGGTGCTGGCTTTTTTGGGTCCCAACGGTGCAGGCAAGACAACAAGCATTAAAATGATGGCAGGGCTGATTCGTCCGGATGGTGGTTCGGTGAGAATTGCTGGTAGTGACCCTCATCGTAATCCAGTCGCACTGCAAAAAATGGGTGCTGTATTAGAAGGAAATCGCAATCTTTACTGGCGACTTACTCCGGAAGAGAATTTAGCGTATTTCGGGGTACTGAAAGGTCTTAAACATCAAGCAGCACACAAGTCGGGAATGGCGCTTTTAGACAGATTTGGGTTGCTTGACAAACGCCGGACACCAGTGCAGCAACTTTCACGGGGGATGCAGCAGAAGTTGGCGATCGCGGTGGCATTAGTTCATCAACCTCAACTGCTATTATTAGACGAGCCGACTTTAGGGTTGGATGTGGAAGCTACAGTTGATGTTAAAATTCTCATCCGGGAAATTGCTGCTTCGGGTTGTGCTATTTTGTTGACAACTCACCAGCTAGCGATCGCCGAAGAACTTGCTGATCGCGTAGCGATTATCCTCAAAGGCGAAATCTTAGCCGAATCACCGACTCAAGACCTAATCCGGCAATTTTCCGGGACTGCATACAAAATCGAGATCGACGCTGCACTCGATAAATCGCGCCTCACAGCACTAGCTGCAATTGGTGCAGATGTTCGAGAGGGAATAATCTTGATTAAAAAGCCAGAATTACTCTACCAAGTCTTGGAAATTCTCAAGCCTCTACCTTTGCAGCGAGTCGAAAAAGAAGAAGCTGACTTGACGGAAATCTTTTTAAAGCTAATAAAAGCAGGACGCCTTGAATGATGTTTGAATTATTTCTAGCGGAACTCCGTCGTCGTTGGATTGAGTTTCGCCGTTATCCATTAGAGGCTGTCGGTGGAATTTTTATTACCACTGCGATATTTTACGGACTTTTTTTAAGCGCTCGTTATATTGCTGGTCCCACTTTAAAATTAGGAGACCGCCTTGATTCAATTGTGATCGGCTACGTCCTATGGACTTTGGTGTTATTCATCATTACCGACGTTGCCGGAAGCTTGCAATTAGAGGCGCAAACTGGCACTCTAGAACAACTCTTTCTTTCGCGTTATGCGGCGATTCGGGTCTTTTTAACGCGGACACTCGCTAGTCTAAGCTTGCAGATCGTGCTGCTGCTGGTGATTTTATTGATCATTATGGCACTGACAGGTAGTCGTCTCCACTTTCCTATCTTATTGCTATTACCTTTTGTTACCGTGTTGATGGGTGCTTACGGTCTTGCTTTTGCGATCGGCTCTTTAGCGCTATTATTTAAGCGGATTCAACAGTTGATTGCGGTTTTTCAGTTTGCTTTGTTATTTTTGTTATCAACTCCGATCGAAAGTTGGGACTCCTCGTTACAAATTGTCGGTCAACTCTTACCGATGGCGGTTGGTGCAGGATTGCTACGGGATTTGATGGCGCGGGGTGAAAGTTTAAACTTTACTAAATTGGCTATAGCCGCAGTTAATGGAGTTATATATTTTGCTTTAGGTTTGCTGCTTTTCCATCTGGCGGAACGGGTAGCAAAGCGACGAGGGCTATTGAGTGGGTATTGATTACGGTGTTAAGAGTTGTGCCCAGTTACAATTTATCTGTCTTTGTTTGCCAGAAAGACTGAGATAAAATATTTATATAGATAGATACATAGATAGGTAGAGACTTAACATGACGGCTATTACCATCAATTTCAATCGCATCGTTAATCTTAGTGACGCTCAATTTTATCAGCTTTGTCGAGAAAACCCAGATGTTAAATTTGAACGCACAGCCATTGGAGAAATAGTTATTATGCCACCCACAGGCGGAGAAACTGGAAAACGGAATGCGGGAATTACAGCTGATTTTGTCATTTGGAATAGACAAACTAAACTTGGCGAAGTATTCGATTCTTCAACTTGCTTTAAACTGACAAATGGTGCGAATCGTTCTCCTGGCGTAGCTTGGATTGCACAAGACAGATGGGATACACTCACACCCGAAGCACAAGAGAAGTTTCCCCCCATTGCCCCTGATTTTGTCTTAGAATTAATGTCTCCTAGCGATACGTTGCGTGACACTCAAGCCAAAATGCAGGAATATATGGATAATCAAGTCAAACTCGGCTGGTTAATGAATCGTAAAACTCGCAGAGTTGAAATTTACCGCCAAGGACAACCAGTAGAAGTGCTGGAATCTCCAGCTTCTCTATCAGGAGAGAATGTTTTACCTGGATTTATTCTTAATCTCCAAACTATCTGGTAATCATGCCAATATAATTATATTTAGCGACGGGTGGCTTGAGTCGTGCATCACTTAACGCCCTGATAAAATCGATCGTCTCGGATGATTTAGATATAAAATCCGGAATCAAAACATGGGAAATAAATGGCTGGGACGATTGCTTTCATTTAGTTTTATTGTTTTCAGTTTTATTGTTGGCATTAAAACCGGAAATTTAGTGCGCTTTCGTTGGGATAGTTCCCAAGATCAAAAAAATGTTCCAGTTACCGACTCAACACCAAAATTACCAAAACCAAAATTTTCACCGCCAAGAGCGCTCGCTGAAACTAAGCCAGATTATATTACAATCAAAGCGGTAGGAGATACAATTCCTGGCAGCAATTTTCCTGATGATAAACTCCGTAGCGATCGCAACGAGCTTTTTCCGGAATCAGTAAGAGTAAAATTTCAGGATGCTGATATTGTATTTGGTAATTTGGAAACTGTATTAACTAACAATCCCTCCAGTGCTAAAGATATGGGACGAGAACAAATTTTTGCTTTTCGGTCTCCACCCATATATGCTCAGCTTTTTGCGGATGTTGGATTCAACGTCTTCAATGTGGGGAATAACCATGCAATGGACTTTGGTAAGGTAGGTTTTCAAGATACGAAGAAGAATCTTGCTGCTGTTGGCATTAAAACCATTGGCGAGAAAGAGCAAATCCTCTATATGCAAGTCAAAAATATCTCCATTGCTATTATCGGCTTTTGTCCTTATGAATTTTGTAACGATCTTAATGATCTAGCAGGCACCACCGCCCTCGTCAAAAAAGCTAAAATTAAAGCCAAGATTGTGATTGTTTCTATGCATGTTGGAGCCGAAGGTACGCAAGCACTACATGTGCGAAATCAAACAGAAATATTCTTGGGAGAAAACCGAGGAAATGCGCTAAAGTTTGCCCAAACAGCGATTGATGCTGGTGCGGATTTAGTTCTCGGACATGGTCCTCACGTTCCTAGAGCAATGGAACTATATAAAGGAAAAATGATCGCTTATTCTTTAGGAAATTTTCTCGGCTACCGAACTTTATCGACAGAAGCTGAAACAGGTTACTCAATGATTTTAGAAATCAAACTCAACTCGCAAGGAGATTTGATCTCAAGTAAAATCATCCCGTTGCACCTAGATCGGCAAGGTATCCCTTACGTTGATGAGGATTTCCGAACTACGAAACTTGTTCGTAACTTGATTAATAGTGATTTTGCCGGAAGTCCAATCAGTATTAATCAACAGGGTGAACTAGTTTTTGCTCAATAGTTTTGTTGATTAAAGGTACTGCGATTTGGGGTAGCGATCGCGACTGAGGATTCATCCACTTAGATTTATGCCTTCGATGATCGAGCAGCCCATCAACAGATCGGCTTGTGGATGATGTCTGCGTTGTTTTTATGTAATCACGTAATTTTCATATTTTGATAGGTCTTTCCAAGTTCTTGACTTTTTTCCTTTAAGATAAGTCCGATAACCTGATACCAAGTAGGAGCAATTATGAGTAAGCTGGGTAAACTTCCCCAAATCACTGCCTTTTTTTGGATCATGAAGATCTGTGCTACCACCTTGGGAGAAACAGCCGGAGATCTTTTGTCGATGACCCTAAATGTGGGCTATGAGGTTAGTTCCCTGATCTTGATTGGAGTGTTTTTTGCTACTCTTGCCACCCAATTGATATCGAAAGGCTATAACCCATTACTCTATTGGACTGTCATCCTTTCCACTAGTACGGCTGGGACAACGATGTCAGATTACATGAATCGCACTTTAGGGCTTGGCTACACTACAGGGTCTGCAATCTTAATTACCATTCTCCTGGCTATTTTTGCGTATTGGCGATTTAGTGTTGGGACTTTATCTGTAAATAACATCCAAACGCGTAAAGTTGAAATACTTTATTGGACTGCAATTCTATTTTCAAATACTTTAGGTACTTCTTTAGGTGATTTCCTCGCCGATACCTCCGGACTGGGATTTTTTGGTGGGGCGTTGCTGATTGCTAGTTTATTAGCTCTAGTATTGGCAGCACATTATTATACCAAAATTTCCGGCGTCACATTGTTTTGGGTTGCTTTTGTCCTCACCCGACCATTTGGCGCAACACTGGGGGATGTGATGACAAAACCATATGCAAAAGGCGGACTCAATTTTGGTACGGTCGGTTCCTCTATAGTTCTTTTGGCAATACTTTTAGTCTGTATCGCGTTCACAACCTTCAAGCAGAAAAAACTAATCGCGCCTGAATCTTCTAACATTGAATGAAATTAGTTCAATTACACTCTTGTTTGACTGCAATCAACTTCTATGACTCTAACTGAAGAAATTTTATCTCAACTACCGGGCGATGTTTTAGGAGGATTGCGCCATAGCGATCGCTTACTCACATCACTGCGCCAAAACAATACACCAGTACCAATGCTAGTTAAAGAAAGCCAGCAGCCTTTAGGATCTGTTGATGGGGATGTGGTGATCTGTGGTGGGACGTTGGGAATTTTAATCGGTTGTGCTTTAGTGTTGCGCGGGTTTCGAGTAGCGTTGTTAGAACGAGGATTACTGCGCGGTAGAGATCAAGAGTGGAATATCTCTCGTAAAGAACTAGAAGTTTTTTTAGAATTAAATCTGTTGACGGTGGCGGAATTAGAACAGGCTATAGCGACCGTTTACAATCCAGCCAGAGTCAGTCTCGGCAGTACAGAAGTATTAGTACAGGATGTACTCAATATTGGTGTAGATCCGGTTTATTTGCTGTCTACCTTAAAAGCCAGATTTCTCGCCGCAGGTGGTCAGTTATTTGAACAGACTTCCTGTGACTCAGTAGTGGTTCATCCTGATGGAGTGTTAGTAGGAGTGCATTCATCAGCTCAACCAGTGAATGATCAACCGGACAAAACCGAATATAAAGCCAGATTACTAATAGATGCAATGGGACATTTATCTCCCATTACACATCTTGCACGACAAGGACAAAAACCGGATGCAATTTGCTTGGTGGTAGGAAGTTGTGCTCAAGGATTTCCTGAGAATACTTCTGGCGATTTACTAGTATCTTTTACACCTATACAAAATCAGTGCCAATACTTCTGGGAAGCTTTTCCCGCCAGAGATGGGAGAACTACTTATCTGTTTACCTACATGGATGCTGAGCCAGATAGATTGAGTCTAGAAGCTCTGTTCGAGGACTATCTGCGGATGATGCCAGAATATCAAGGAGTGGAATTATCGCAACTGCACTTTCAACGCGCGTTGTTTGGCTTCTTTCCTTCATACCGCAAAAGTCCACTGTCAACACCTTGGAATCGCATTTTAGCTGTAGGAGATAGTAGCGGTAATCAATCACCCTTAAGTTTTGGCGGTTTTGGAGCAATGGTGCGCCATCTGCAGCGTTTAACCGTCGGTATCAGCGAAGCACTGCAAACCGAACAATTATCTGTAAATGCGTTGGCACTTTTACAACCCTACCAGCCCAGCTTATCAGTAACGTGGCTATTTCAAAAAGCCATGAGTGTAGGCGTGAATCAGAAAATTCCGAGCGATCGCATCAACCAACTTCTGGGTGCAGTATTCCAACAAATGCAGCAGCTGGGCGAGCCAGTACTTAAACCATTTTTACAAGATGTGGTACAGTTCCCAGCTTTGACGCAAACCCTATTAAAAACTGCCTTAGTATATCCTGGATTAGTAATCAAACTAATTCCCCAACTGGGGTTAGTTGCTTTACTCGATTGGATGGTGCATTACGTAAATTTAGGCATTTACTCGACGTTGTATTGGCTAAGTCAGCGGTTGACGTGGGTAAAAATGCCACCAGTACCCCAATATTATTTCCATCGCTGGGTTGATGGGTGGAAGTATGGGTCAGGGAAGGATTATTGAAACGCGGAGAGCGCGGAGGTAACGCAGAGTAGCGCGGAGAAACCTCTGCGAACCTCCGTGTTACCTCTGCGAACCTCCGCGTTTCCCTCACCCCCTCAATGCTTTGCGTACCTTCTCAATTTGCTTAGGCGCTTGCATTTCGTTGAAGAGAGCGATCGCTTGCTCCATTCTTTGGCAACTCTGTTCAGTTTCGCCCATTTGTTGATAAGTTAAGGCGATTTGATAGTAAGCTTCAGCTAGATCGCATTTAGCACCTATTTGATACAGCATCTCTATCGCTTCTAAATGATTGGATATTGCCTGGGAAAATTCTTCTTCTTCTCGATCAAGTTCGGCGAGACAAGTTATAGCTTTCGCCTTAACTTGAGTGAATTTATTGGCTTCTGAATCTAAGATAACTTGTTGGCAAATATTTCGAGATTTTTCTAAGTAGCCTAAGTTTTTATAAGTTAATCCTAGAATTACTAAGTTATGTCCGATTCCCCATGATGTCAGGCTATTTGAGGTGGAAATGGCAATGCAGGTATTTTCGGCAATCTGAAAGGCTTCTGCTTTCAAATCGGAGCATGAGTTGAGGAAAGCCAGACAGCCTTGAGAATATATTATATAATCTTCAAAATTGCTGCTTTGTTCAGCAAGGTAGCAAACCTGATTAAAATAGTGCTTGGCTTCTTCAATTTCCCACAGATCTATTTTACAAAGAGCCGTGTTGAATAAAATAGATATTTTTTGTCGTTCGTTTTGATTTCTTTCTACAAGAGGTGTTGATTTTTGGTAGTATTCTAGACCGATAATAACACTACCCATTAATCGATATGTATACCCTAATAAATTATAAAGTGAAATCAATCTAGCTTCATCTTTTACTTGAACAATTATCCGGGTAATTACTGAGACAAGTTTGTGAAGCAGTCCCCGTTGATAAAATGACGCACCTAAAGGCAATCCTATATTCCATTGTTGACCTCTTCTCTTGAGAATTACATCACCTGCTTGTTCAAAATCCTCAATTTCTACATAGTGATAGTAAGCTTCTAAGGCTGTTACCGCGTCGGTGATATCTCTGACGACTTCAATTCTTTGCAGCCAAAAATCTGCGGCTTTTCTATTGACTATCTCCCATTCTGCACTTAACTTTAGCCTACTGAGCGCTTCGGTTCTAATTACAGAATGCAGCCAGTATTGTCCTTTCTTCGCTTCGATTAAAGACAAATCTTGCAAAGCTCTTACGAGCCGCTTGTGTTGGGCTTCTGGCACATCCCATAGCAGGGCTGAAAGTCCTTCGATTGGGACTGAAGTAATATCTTGATAGCGATAGCATCCTAAGCGGTAAAGCAGCCGATATGCTTCGGTGTTATTTTCTTGTAGGCGCTCGAATTAACTGGCGACTAAATCGTTTAATTGTCTCTCTCCTAACAAATCGCTGCTGTTCTCGCTCCAATAGGCATCAATGTCGCCTTGAAAATCTGTTAAGATTGCCCCACTGAGAATCTTCATTGCTTTGGCATTGCCTCCATAGGCTCTGCACATTTCCCGCTCTACTGAAGAATTAGAATTAATCTTGCGGCTGGTAAAAAACTGTTGCCACGCATCTTCGTCTAGACCTTCTAAGAGGTAAAGTTCAACATTGATGGAAGCCTCACACAGACGTTCACGGCTGGTGATAAGTGTGACTGAATACACGGCGGAGTCGGCTAAAACTCTCAGTAGTTCCACATAAGGACGCCGAGATTCTAAGAATTTACCATTTCGATCTAAAGCTGTTTCCAGATTGTCGATGAATACCCCAATTTTTTTAGTCGGATCTCGCAGCTTTCGCCGCAGTCGCTCTATATTGACGCCAAAGTCTCGTCCTGCTTCTTCTTTAAAGTCGCGCTGTAGCCATCCCTCAACCACGCTTTCTACCGGAGTCAGGTTTTGGATTTCTATCGCCATCCACAGTTCTAGCACAAAGTCGAATTCTTGAATTTTGAAATACTTGCGTGCTAAAGTTGTCTTGCCAATACCGCCTTCTCCTTGAAGCAAGATTACCTTTGCGCCTTGGTTGACTAACTGGTGGATTGCGGCTATTTCTTCCTCACGTCCTAAAAAGTCAGAGTTGATCGGTGATGGAGTGAATTTTTCTGATTGCTGCGTTTTGCTGAATTGCTCCAGCGCTGCAACAAAAGTTTTTTTGGTCACTTTGTATCCCAGTATTTCTGACAGTAGCTGCCAGAGTTGGGAGCCAACTTCTTTTAAATATGCTTCTGAATAACCGCACTCGGCGATATCTTGGTATCTCCTTCCTTGATCCTGCCCAAACTCACGCAGGATAATTTGTTGGGGTTGATCTAGGTGTTTTTCCGTCTTGTTAAAAATCAACCTGTCGGCAATTTCTAAGAGTTCTTCTGCACCCATTAACTGTTCAGGTATTGTTTTTCTCTAATTTAACCTGATTTTTCCTACTTTTCCCAACTTACCTGCCTGCAACCAACTTTTTCCTACTCGGATTGGTTTACAAGTAACCAACTTTATCCGACTGACAAGTCAAAAAGTTCCTATTACACTTTGAAGTGTGACAGGGGTGCTTCATCTACTATGGGTCAAGTAAGTAGATGTTTTTATACCAAGTATTTTGGTATGCAAAGGTCGGGTATTGCCAATTTTAACTTTATAGCACAAATAGAGGAAAAACAGCATGAACACCAACGAACATAGCTTGCTTTATCTTTGGGCTTCTAAATTACTCAAGTATTTACTGCTGTCGTTGCTAGGTTTAGCGATCGCCTGTACTTTATCAACGACTTTCGGGACTTTCCAGATTGCAGAAATCTTACTGTCATCACTGGGATGTTGGTTTCTACGTTGGGGAATTGTTGCTTTTGCTTTATTAGCAGCAGCGATCGTCTTTGAATCCTGGCGGTAAATAGTTAGGAGTAGAGGGGATACGATCTTGTCTACTCCTGATAATTGTAAACCTAAATATTTTTGAAATCAGATTAATTCTAGTCCGCTATACCTGTTCGCGTAGTGTGCTCAAATGGCTTAGCATCCGCCGAAGGCAATCACACTTCTCCTTCTTTGCCTCTAAGTTATTTATTGTGCCTAATTCCCGAACATCTAATGTTATGAACACAATACAAAAAATCTGAATTAACTGCATAAAAAACAGGAAATAGGACGATTTGTTTTGTAGTGATAAATCATCAAATTCAAACATTCATCTTTTGTAGAGAGGAAAATCAACCATATGCGTCAACCAAAAAACAACTCGAGATACTCTGATCCTGCAACTATTTTCAGGCAGTTATTTCAACACCAAAAGTCTTTCTCTAATCATATTTTGCAACATTTAGATCCATATTGGATGAAGATTATTCTTCTCATGTTGTCAGTTCCAGCTATATGGTTTGTTGGAGATGTTATTATTGTTCGCCACCTCTGGCCTCATAAATACTTTATTGCAGCTGGCTTACCAGATGGAGAAAGCAACATATTGAGCAAAGCTCTTAATCAGGCTGTTCAAAATGATTTTTGTAAGTACATGCCTTATTGCAACATTACTATTCAGGTAGTTGAAACTCAGGGTACTAAGGAAAACTTAGCTTTATTAGAAGGTAAGATAGATAATAAATCCCTAATAGAACAAACTCTGAGAATTTTTAAAGACACACATGCTATCCATGCCGACTTTGCGACGGTCCAATCTGATATTTTCTCTGCTGACACTAAGCAGCAACAAACATCTAAAGCTTTAGCAGTAGCTGTATTATATGAAGACACGTTTCAACTCTTGGTGAAAGAAAGCTCAAATATTAAGAACTTTGAAACGTTTATAAGTGAACTAAATGAAGATAGTCCAAAAGAAATTTCTGTACCAAGCAACGGCGGACAAGAAAAATCTTTTGAAAATATTGCCAAACATTTTGAGCGTTACAATCGCAAAGATTATAGGTTTGTTACAACTAGTAAGACAGAAATTTGTAACTCAACAAACAATAATATATATGCTATATTTCGCGTTCGTCTCATCGGCAATAAGGAAATTTATGATGCCTTAAAATGTGGATGGAAATTACTGCCGATTAAACAAGGGATCGCAATGAAACGTAGTTACCCCGCTTTTGAACCTACAAAAATTAACATTGGAGCATATCAAGGAGACAGGATCACTCAACAAAAAGAATTATTAAATCCTGTGCCGGATCAGGATATAGAAACAATTGCTGTCAAGAGAATTTTATTAGCAAGAAAAGATGTGCCTGATTGGCTAAGTTACGAGTTAACCAAGATCTTAAATAGGAATAGCTCACAATTAGTCAATGTACTCAAAAGTGATGCACAGAAACTAAGGGATGATGCTAAAAATGAAGAAGCAGAAAAAATTGAAAAAAATGTCATTCCTCTTATTTCCAATATTGCAAATCTCAATAAACCCGAGCAAATCGATAGTATCGGAATTACCTTGCATCCAGGAGCACGCAATTTATACGAGCCTCAAGCTTTTTTATCGTCCGAATTCTTTAAATGGACTGCTGCACTGTCTTCATGTGTTACCGTTATTGGATTTATTATATCTAGAGCATGGGATCTGAACAAACAGTTCAAAGTGATTAGAAAAAATGAAGCAGATAAATATATTGAAGAAACTACTGCTCTTATGAAATCTGGATTAACAAAAACATCCCCAGCAAATACTCAAGTACCGATAGCTAATGAAAAAGCTAAAATATATAAAGTAAAATTTGCCGATAATGAAGTTAGTGAACTTCCGCCAGATAACAAAAAACTTGATTTAGAACAAATATTGGAGTTAAATATCTGGGTTTACAAACTAGAGCAACTGATTGAGATATTTAATCGCGCTCAAAAATCACTTTATGATGAGGTAATTTCAGAAGAGTCATTTCGGACATTTGCCGAAACATATAAAACTGCTAGAGATTTCATTGAGGAAAAAATTCAAGCATCTCAGCGAGTAATCTCCTCGCACTACATAAATCAGGCGATGAGTTTGTTAAACAAAAAGTCATCTCTGGAAGATTTAGATAAGATCCGAGATGAAGCAGCAAGAATTCTCATTAAAGATCACATTTTCTCTCGCGAATCATTCCGAACATTCATTGAGGCTTACAATCTGGTAAAAGGTGCTATTCAGTAGTAGTAAGTAGGTGGGTGGGGATGAATAAACAAAGGTCTGTAGTTGTGCTTTAGCACATGCTAAGGAAAGTGCGCTGAAGCGCAACTACGAACCAATCTAAAAAATCACATAGTTATGTTTTTCTCTGCCTACCTACTCATCCTGGTAGTTATTATTTATTGATAGTAGCTTTAACCTAATAATTCATCTACGGCTACGCTGAAGCCTGGGAGAATAGTTTGAGTATTCGCTACTTCGCCATTCGTGAACACAAGACGCTGATTAGGAGTAACTACTATAATCCAGCGACTTTCAGGAAAGACAAGCCAAACTTCCTGACCACCAGATTGCAGATATTCTTGAGCTTTGGCAATTACTTCTTCCGCCAAATCTGTCGGTGAAACTATCTCAGCAATTAGGGGAAAACTTTGGGGTAAAACATTAGGTTCACCAAACTGAGCGAGTAATTCTGGTGTGAGATATGCGACATCAGGACGACGACCCTGTTTATTAGTACGACAGGGAACTTCTGTATAAACTTCTCCACCCTGTCCACTAGAAACTTTGTAATTTCGCCAGTAAAAGTAGATATTGCCTTGAATTCGACTATGCTTGAGCGTCACTCCATTTTTCTCCCATAATTCCCCATTTACCCATTCTGTATCATCGGGTGCATTTTGCATCCAGTCTTCTAATGAGAAAATTTTAGAGATATCTGTAGAGATTACCATTGCTAATTATCCTCCGACTTTACTAGTTATTTACCTAAAAAATATGAATGGCTTGTATTTCGTCAGGCTACCGTTTTAAAGCTGAATTTAAAAATGCTATATAAAACAAAGCTGATGATGCATATCTATCATAACTAGGAAATTGACTATGCTCTTAGCCCCTAGCAATACTCATAATCACTCTTGAGCAAAAAGTGGACATCCATCCCAGCTTTCTGTAGTCGTGTACCATAAAACCAGCATTTTGCCCCAGTTCCCAAAATAACATACGTGCGATTGGACATTTCGTGTACAAATATATATAGGGTGAGTACATTCCACCTTAGCACCGCCCGGAACTTACAATAGAGAGATAGCTATTGATACCCCATCGGCGTGATGTGTATCGATAGACTTTAATTTATTGTATGTATTAGGCTTTCAGAGCAAAATATATTTTGTTTCTTAAAAATAGGAAGTGGTTTATGATACTTCGTAATCTTTAATTATACTAAGGTGGAATAAATGCCTGATATTGTGGATATTGCTGTTGGGGCTGGTTCTTTTAAGACATTAGTTACGGCTGTGCAAGCTGCTGGCTTGGTGGAGACGCTTAAAAGTCCGGGTCCTTTCACGGTCTTTGCACCTACTGATGAGGCTTTTGCGAAGTTACCACCAGGAACTATCCAAACTCTGGTGCAGAATATTCCTCAGTTAACTCGAATTCTCAAGTATCATGTTGTCCCCGGTAAGTTGATGCAGGCTGATTTGGCAAAACTCGGTACTGTTACTTCTGTTGAGGGTTCACCAATCAAGATTGATTGCACGGATGGGTTTGAGGTAAAAAATAGCACTGTTGTCTCCGCTGATATTGAAGCTGATAATGGTGTGATTCATGTCATTGATACAGTCATTTTGATGGGCTGATATCCTGGATGTAGCAGTACACCAGCACTTATTTGTAGGAAATACTTATGGATCGCTCAAAATTTGTTGCCATCTTTACAGGCGCGGTTTCCATTATTCTGGCGATCGCTTACCTACTCCTTGTCCAGCTACTCGACTTTCGGGAGATGAAACCGGCTCCCATCAGCTATCTGTCACCACCACAGGTGGTGATAGTCTTAAATGCTTAATTTTGTTTGAGTTGGTGATGAGTAATAGAGATGTGATTGATCGCGTCTCTATTTTTTTTGGATGCATATAGAAATCTCTATAGTTACCATCAAGCGAATTAATCATGACATCATATAGTCAATATAATAGTTATGATTTGTTAATTTAATATTCAAATGTATAAGAATTATTTAGAGTAAACATCGGTATTTTGTTTACATAACTAGTTCCCTTTGGTACCAAAAGTAAGCTACTCTAGATAGAAGTAAATAGAGCAAAAAAATAATTTGCCTACATAAAATATCTGATCAGGTTGCAGAGGGTGTTAATCATAGTTTAATGATTACCATAGGTATTTGTCTACACATGACAGTAAATTAAGTTTTGTGTAGTAATCGTTTGTTCATCCCTAGTGGCTCAAATGTTTTTTTGAATGAGGTAAATAGATGGAATTTTTGGCAGAAACTGTTTGGTGGGTTCCTCTTTATGCTTTAATTGGTACGCTTTTAGCAGTACCTTGGTCGCCGGGGATAATTCGGCGCACAGGACCTAGACCAGCCGGTTATGTAAATTTATTGATGACATTCTTGGCTTTTTCTCACAGCGCGATCGCCCTCACAGTCATCTGGCAAAAACCTGCCTACGAAGTATTTATTCCTTGGCTAAATACTGCTGGTTTAAACCTCACCATCGCCCTGGAAATATCCTCAGTTAGTGTCGCCGCAATGGTTGTAATCAGTGGCTTGAATTTGTTGGCGCAGATTTATGCTCTAGGTTACATGGAGATGGACTGGGGTTGGGGGCGTTTCTACTCTCTGCTAGGATTATTTGAAGCGGGACTGTGCGCCCTGGCAATATGTAACTCGCTA
This sequence comes from Cyanophyceae cyanobacterium, assembly GCA_038214545.1. GTDB lineage: Bacteria > Cyanobacteriota > Cyanobacteriia > Cyanobacteriales > Nostocaceae > JBBQRU01. The sequence continues at coordinate 37,943 of JBBQRU010000029.1, forward strand.
TTTTTTAGTTATGTAATCTTAGAAATCCTGACTCTCGGAACCTATCTCCTCGTGGGGTTATGGTTTAGTCAGCCTTTAGTAATCACGGGTGCTAGAGATGCGTTTTTAACTAAGCGAGTAGGAGACTTGTTTCTGCTGATGGGAGTGCTGGCGTTGTGGCCTTTAGCTGGAACCTGGAACTATACAGAATTGGCAGAGTGGACAACCACTGCAAATGTAGATCCGAAAGTAATGGCGCTGGTGGGATTCGCTTTAATTGCTGGGCCAATGGGTAAATGCGCTCAGTTCCCGTTACATCTATGGTTAGATGAAGCGATGGAAGGACCACTTCCGAGTACAATTTTGCGGAACTCGGTGGTAGTTGCGAGTGGTGCTTGGGTGTTAATTAAGCTACAGCCAGTTTTAACTTTGTCACCGATAGTTTCCACCGTTACAGTCGGTGTTGGGATAGTTACAGCAGTTGGGGCTTCATTGATTGCGATCGCCCAAATCGACATCAAACGCGGCTTATCTTATTCTGTGAGTGCGTACATGGGATTAGTGTTCATCGCTGTCGGTATGAAACAAGACGATGCGGCACTATTATTAGTACTGACCCACGCCATCTCAGCCGCATTATTAGTAATGAGTGCGGGTACAGTTGTCTGGAACAGCATCAGCCAAGACGTTACCCAACTCGGAGGGTTATGGTCGCGTCGCCCTGTATCAGCATTAGCTTATATAGTGGGGATTTTGGGATTAATTGGCTTTCCGCCTCTAGGTAGCTTTTGGGCGTTGTTGGCATTGACAGACGATCTCTGGTTAACTCAACCTTGGTTAGTCGTCATAGTCCTCTCAGTGAATGCGATGACCGCCTTTAGTTTAACTAGAGAGTTTAGTTTAATTTTTGGTGGTAAACCTCAGCCAATGACAGAGCGATCGCCAGAAGTTGGCTGGCAAATGATTTTACCAATGATGTTTTTACTTGGTATTACCCTGCACCTACCTTTAATCTTACAAAGCTTATCACTCCTACCAGATTGGGTAACTATCAATAAAGATGTCGCCCTACTACTGATTTGGTCTTCTATATTCGGTTGCACCACCGCCGGAGCCATGTACTTAAGCAATGCCATTCCGAAACCAATTCGCCTGCCTTTCAAACCGTTGCAAGATTTACTTGCCTACGACTTTTATACTCCCAAATTGTATCGCTTGACAATCATTTTGGGAGTTGCCATGATTTCTAAACTGACTGATTTAGTTGACCGCTACGTCGTCGATGGCATAGTTAACTTAGTTGGTTTAGTTTCCATCGGCGGTGGAGAAGGTTTGAAGTACAGTACCACCGGACAAACTCAAGCTTATGCCTTTACTGTCTTGATTGGAGTAAGTATTCTCGGAGCCTTCGTCACCTGGCAATACTGGGGTGAGCAGTTTTTACACCAATTTTCACTTATTTAGACCACATTCTTTAGATTCTTCATCACTATGCTGAGTGTTTTAATCTGGCTGCCTATTTTAGGTGCTGCTATTATCGGATTCTGGCCTAATAGCACCATCGCCCCACGATATGTTCGTCTAGGTGCTTTAACGATTGCTTTTTTAGTTTTTCTTTGGAATCTGTTCTTACTACTGAAATTTGACATCACTATCCCAGGGATGCAACTAGAAGAATATCTACCTTGGAATGACACCCTTGGCTTGAGCTATCAATTAGGAGTTGATGGTCTTTCGGTGCTGATGTTGCTTTTAAACAGTTTGCTCACTTGGATTGCGATTTACAGTAGTAGCAAAGTAACTGAAAGATCTCGGTTGTTTTACTCACTAATTTTGTTTATTAGTGGTGGCGTGGCTGGAGCATTTCTAGCTCAGAATTTGCTGTTGTTCTTCCTGTTCTACGAACTAGAATTAATTCCCTTTTACCTGCTGATTTCGATTTGGGGTGGTACAAAGCGTAATTATGCCGCGATTAAGTTTCTACTCTACACGGCTGTTTCCGGCATTTTGATGCTGGCAACATTCTTAGGTATTGTCTGGCTGACTCATTCTCATAGCTTTGTCTATGATTCAGTTTCTACCCAAAGCTTGTCAATCACCACGCAACTGATTCTACTCACAGGCATCGTCATCGCTTTTGGTATCAAGATTCCTTTGGTGCCTTTTCATACCTGGCTACCAGATGCTTATGTGGAAGCTTCCAGTCCTGTCGCGATTCTGTTAGGTGGGGTACTGGCAAAGTTAGGCACCTATGGACTGTTACGGTTTGGGTTGGGGATGTTTCCCGAAGCTTGGGCAATCGTCGCCCCAGGTATGGCGATTTGGGGAACCATTAGTGTATTGTATGGCGCATTCGCAGCGATCGCGCAAATAGATATCAAGCGCATGGTTGCCTACAGTTCCATCTCCCACATGGGTTATGTCGTGTTAGCTTGTGCGGCGGCGACTCCTCTCGCCCTGGTCGGCGCAGTTTCGCAAATGGTCAGCCACGGTTTAATCTTAGCCATTCTGTTTCATTTGGTGGGTGTCGTCGAGACTAAGGTGGGAACTCGCGAATTAGACAAACTCAATGGCTTAATGAATCCGATCCGTGGCTTACCCACAATCGCGGCTTTACTCATTTTGGGCGGTATGGCTAGCGCTGGCATTCCCGGTCTGACAGGGTTTATCGCTGAATTTATTGTATTTCAAGGCAGTTACGCAACTTTTCCGCTGGCGACTTTGTTATGTGTGGTAGGAACTGGTTTAACCGCAGTTTATTTCGTGATTTTGCTCAACCGCACCTGTTTTGGCAAACTCAACAACGATACAGCCTACTATGCCAAAGTCGAATGGAATGAGAAAATTCCGGCTCTTATCTTAACAGTCATCATTATTTTCTTGGGAGTACAACCTACTTATTTAGTGCGTTGGAGTGAACAGACAACGACCGCAATGGTTGCCCTTGTACCGACAGTGGAAAAACTAGCGAATCCGGAAATAGCACTCAACCAATAAATGATGAGTGATGAATTATAAAAATCGTAATTCATCATTCACAATTCATAATTATTACCTAAATACAATGACATCAACTATTTCACCTCCAACAACTAAACTTCCTCCATCCCAGCATGAGTTTGCCGACGTGATTCATCGTTTAGAAGCTGGCGGCGCAATGTTGCCTGATACTCCAGAAAATCTGTTGCAGATCATCGGCTTATACAAAGCTTATGCCGTGCCGATGGATTTTTACTGGCGCGATCTACTTTATATTGCGGAAAATGTCTTTTTAGACCCGTTACCTTTTTTTAAATATTTCATCCCCGAATCGTATTTAGAACTGCATAATCATTATGCTGGTGATGATGCTGATTTGCGGATTTGGCGGGGAGAAGCTACAGCCCATCCCGAATTATTGGCATTTATGGAAAAGGGTGAAACCATGAAAATGCCGGTATGGATGCATCACTTCTTACACGATCGCATTAATATGGAGTTCGCTGAAGAATGTATGCGTTCCATGCTTTGGCATCGCGGAATGGGTGGGCAATTTGACCCTTACCTAGATTCTGAGGAGTACAAAGCCAACGCGGATATAGCGATTAAAGCTTACTTCCAAGGCAATCCAGCAATGTTAGCACTTTATAAGGTGTTTCCGGATCTGTTTTTGGAACAGTGCCGCCAGATGTCTTATTACAGTAATCTGGGATTATTCTGGGAGGTTATGGCTCCAGTTTTCTTTGAAATGTCAGACCTTTACGACGAAGGGAAGATGACCACTGTCCCACAGGCAATGGATTTCTTGGTGAATGGAATCTTTGCGATCGCTGGTCGTCCAATTTACCACAATGTTTATATTCGTGGCAAATGCTACGAAATCGTCCCCAAATCCAAAGGCTTTATGTGGCTATACGAAGCAGCTTTACCTTACATCGAAGCCGTTTTCTATCGCACATCTCCCTTTAGAGGGACAAAATCCTACAACGCTCAAGCGCACGAAGTACCCAGTGAGCAAAAAGACTTTCACTATGGGATTCTCTACGCTGATGTCTTCCCTGTCGGGACTGCTGGTATTCCACCAACACTACTGATGCAAGATATGCTACATTTTTTACCGCAATATCTTGTGGATTACTACAGTCAACACTGCCGAGGTGAAGATGATATGTTGGTTCAGCTAGGAATTAGTTTCCAGCGATCGATGTACTGTGTCACCTCTGCCGTAATTCAAGCCTTGCGAGCAGCACTTTTATACCCGTTAGACGATCCGAATCCTAAACATTTAGCCGCAAACCGCGCTTTCTTCGAGTCTCAATTAGATCGTTTCACTCGCCCTGATTACAACATCCGCGATGCTGCGCGTCTCAGCAATATTCAGCACCAAAGTTACAGGTAACTATTCTAATTGGTCAAACAC
>JBBQRU010000030.1:0-41697 GCA_038214545.1 Cyanophyceae cyanobacterium
GAATTAAATATCGTCGCCAGTCTCGGAGGATTTCTACTAGGAATCTCCACACTACCCTTTATTGTCAACATAGTCGCTTCTTGGTTGCAAGGTAAACGAGCACCCAACAACCCGTGGCACGCCACAGGACTAGAATGGACAACATCCTCCCCACCACCAGTAGAAAACTTTGAAGAAATTCCCATTGTTACCTTACCACCCTACAGCTACGGTCACGACCAATTAGCGGCAGATACTCCCACCCAAAAGTAAAGGAACTTAACAATGGATCGTTTATCGCCGCCCAGAGAAACGCCAGAACATGGCAATGGCATGTTTGGCTTTACCGTATTTCTACTATCAGAAAGTGTGATATTTCTGAGTTTGTTTGCAACATATATATTGTTGCGATCAATCGCCCACGGCTGGCTACCGCGTGGAGTATCACCCCTAGAAGTAACCCAACCCGCAATCAACACAGCAGTCCTAGTCTCCAGCAGCTTTGTCATCTACTTTGCCGAAAAAGCCCTAGACCGCCGTCACCTCAACCAATTCCGCCTACTGTGGCTAACCACCTCAGCAATGGGAACCTATTTCCTAGTCGGTCAAATGATCGAATGGAGTCACCTAAAATTTGGCCTAACCACAGGACTATTCGGCTCAACATTTTACCTACTAACAGGCTTCCACGGACTCCACGTTCTCGTCGGCATCCTCCTCCAACTACTAATGCTAGCCCGTTCCTTCAAACCAAATAACTACCGTTCCAGCCACTTCGGCGTCAGCGCCACCTCCCTATTTTGGCATTTCGTAGACATAATCTGGCTAGTCCTCTTCTCCCTAATCTACCTCTGGCGACCCTCTTAAAACCCCCAAAAAAGACGCAGAGATCCCATACAACCTCCGCGCCCCTCCGCGCCACCTCCGCGTCCCTCCGCGTTTCAAAAAACCCCACTACCCAAACTCAATCGTACTCACAAACTCCAAAATCTCCCCCTTCAAAACCTGAGCCTCCTCATCAATAGATCCCGGAACTTCCCCATCCAAAAAATTGCGCTGACAACTCACAAAATACAAAAAACTCTGATTTACAAAACCGAGAATCCCGCGATAAGCATCCAACCGCTGAGATGTAGAGCTATTTTTTTCCCCCACCATTGTCGAACCTTGAGGCATATTCACGACAGCAAAATAACCGGATATAACCTCCTGAATATACTCACTATGCTCAACCCGAGAATTTGGCACACTCTTGACAATCTTCTCCGGAACATAATTATCTAAAAGAGCAGCTTTGAGATACGCCTCCTCTCCCAGAGACTGCATTTGAGCAACCTGAGTATCTGGGACAAGCTGATAATCAATCTGGAGTAAAGTGCCAAAGTCATCAGAAAATCCGACCAAACCCGCTTCTGATTGTACATTCCCACCATCCTGCACATCAATCGGAATCGGAACCTGAAAATTACCTTCAGGAGATTGATACATTTCCTGCTCCAGCACATCATCAGGATTTTCGATTGCTTCTTTAAAAGCAGTAATTACCTCATCCAAAATTTCCTGTGCTTCTTCATTATCTAATTCTAAAGCTGCCTGCAACTGATTCAGAAAACTCATTTTATTTTTCGGAACAATGCCTTTTTCCTCATCCACAAGCATCATCACCCCAGCCGCATAAGCATCAAACAATGAATCATCCGTGAGGGATTGATTCGCCGAGTTGAACAACGTCCCGACACCCTCATCCTCAGCAATATTGATCAACTTATCCAGCAAACTAGCCATCTCATCCTCTGAATACTCTTCAAAGGTCTCAAATCCCCAGAGCATACTAGCCAAAGTTTCTACATCAATCTCAGTCTCATTCCCATCAGCCAATGCAGTGACCACAGCCATCGCCGCCACAGCTTCCGCTGCACTCAGTGTTTCTTCGCTGATTTCTTCACTATTAAACACTTGGTCATATTTAGCCATAGTTGTTGCCTAATAAACGACTGTGCTAGTGATAGCAGATAGTAGAGAAAAAGGGTAGTCGTACCCGCTTTTGTCGGCGAAGCGATCGCTACAAGAGCTAAATTCCCATAGGAGCGGTTATAGCACAACTGATCCTATAAAAGTTATAAGATCTATAGAAACTAGGAGAAAAACATGGCAGGAAAAACTATTTCAGCATATACAGACCCTGAAACCGCGTCGTGTGTAGGAACAATAGCCAAATTAGAACAGAGAACCCAAGCCCAGATTGGAGGAATGGTCAAGAAAATTGTTTGTTTCTTTACCTAAAGAGGCAAGGGAGGCATTATGGCAAATTGAAACGATGGGAAATAGACAAGACTGGGAATCCCTGATGAATCAGGTAAAAAGGACTGTCTTAAATGTTCAATACAGATTAGCTTCTCTTCAGGTAATAGAACAGATGAAGGTAGAGAAACTAGGAGATTTAGATGGTGAAGAAGAGATTTTACAAGCAGTAGTCAATTTAATCCGTGATAAGTGATAATTGGTTTTCCTTGCGTCAACCCAACTACAAGAACGACGATTGCACTTAGTAAACCTCATCATGAGTTCCAAATGATGCTAAAAGAATAAGTCTTTCATCATTAACATCAGAATAAATCTGAATGTGAACCTGAACGAGCTAGAAAAAGATGGGTTTCTGCGATTTTATAAATTAAAAGCCAGTCATACTCTATGTGACAATCTCTATATCCCTTCCAATTACCTGTCAAAGCGTGATCGTTATATTTTGGTTCTAGTTCTTCATTATTTAGTAATTTTTCAATCACGATTTTAAGCTTTTCCATATCTTTACCACGTTTTTGTAAACGTTTAATGTCTTTTTTAAAACTATTTTCAAAAATTGGCGATAGCATTAAATACCTAATTCATTATAAAGCTCATTTTTATTTTCACAAACTGTTAGGTTTTGTCTTTCTTCAATATTTCTGATTGCTTGTTGTGTTTCCTCGTTGAAATCATCAATCGTATAAGTTCCTTCTTCAATACGTTTTTCTTGCTCAGCTTTTTGTAAAAATTCATCCAAATGCTTCTGTAGATAGATTGCAAGGGTATTTTGTTGCTCTTCAGAAAGCCGTGAAATTTGCTCAAAGGTTTCTTGTACTAATTTAGTCATTTGTTGTCTTTCCTTAACATCGTTTACCTAAATCTATTTTAGGAGAGATTAGTGACCTTTACTGTTAAATTCAATTCACTAGTAAATTAGGGAAAATAGCGATAAAATTCTCGTAGATGAAGAGCACGAGAGAAAGTCAGTTTTCATTCTTGCTCTAGTTCTGCTAATGCTTTCTGAAAACTTAGAGGAATTTCCTCTTGAACTTCCATCATACTACGATAAAGTCCTTCATCTTCAATAGCTTCAATAATACGCTCATAAGGAATGAAAATTGATGACTACTTTTAGGATATGACCTTGAGTGTCAGTAATAAATTCTTGAGCAAAGGGATAATCTTTAACTTTCATTGTTTTCTCATTATATTCATCAAATGGATTGATTAGAATTGCCATTGTTTACCCTACAATATTACTCGTTAGTTAGTTGTTGGGTTTCCTTATTTTTTATCTGTTCAAGGGATATTTGAAAACTTTCTCTAAATCCTGGAATTGACAGTAATTCTAGTTTGCCCTGTAAAATTTTATACCTTTTGTATGATATTAGTATTGCAGAATCCTTCTCACATTCTATGTGATAGACTTTATTTTCTTCGATGACTGATTTAACTACATTCTCAAAGTTCTCTTTTGCAGCAGCAGGAGTCAATTTTTCCATTTTCTTACTTCTTTATTGGTATGGTTTACCTAAATCCATTGTAAGGGGATTAGGTGCAACTTACGAGCAAAGATTGGTGGCTACTTCGGTCGCATCGCACTCGACCAGAACGAACTACATTTAAGTTAGAACTATTTGTCCAACCCTTTCTGGAAAGCGATAAAATCTAAATAGCAGACAATAGGAATAAATTAGTGCTATGAAAATTACGCTTGAGTTAGAGCCAGAGATCGAATCACGTTTAATTGCTCAAGTAATGGCGCAGGGTGTCTCAGTTGAAGCTTATCTCCAATCTCTAATTAGAGATAATCTAATACTTAAGCCAGAAAAGCCATTGACTCAAGCACCTATGGAAGAAGACTGGGAAGCTATACTACAGGAGTTAGGTAAAAGTCCTACCCTTGCAAGAGTTCCATTCCTCTCAGATGAGGCAATCAACCGCGAAAGTATCTACTGCGAACGAGAAGATAGCCAGCTATGAGTTACTTAGTAGACACAAATGTACTTATACATTTGGTTCATCAAATCGATCCTTTGCATTCTCACGCCCAGAGAGCGTATGCTTTTCTACGAAAGCAAGGGGAAACTCTTTGCATAGTTCCGCAAAATCTAATTGAGTTTTGGGCAGTTGCTACGCGACCTACCGATGTGAATGGATTAGGTCTCACACTGAATGAAGCTGAGCAGGAATTTTCTTTACTAAAACGTCTTTTCCTGCTAAAGCAAGATACTCCAACAATTTTTGCTGAGTGGGAAAAGCTGATCTTGGAATACGAAATTACGGGCAAACAGGTTCACGATACCCGATTGGTTGCCGCTATGTTAGCTTACAACCTAACTCACATACTGACATTCAATATCAAGGACTTCAAAAGATTTTCTCAAATCACACCCGTCGATCCACGCAGTCTTCCACCAAATCTTAAGCTCTAAAGTCTTATCTTCCTCATCTGCCTGCGGAAAAGTTGTCTAACTGTTGTTCAACTTTGGCAACTTCCAACATAGTTTTTAATACTGAGTCAGGATTGAGACTGATGGAGTCAATTCCTTGTTCTACTAAAAACTGGGCAAATTCTGGGTAATCGCTGGGTGCTTGACCGCAAATGCCGACTTTACGGTTGTGCTTTTTCGCAGCGGCGATCGCTATCTTCACCATCCGTTTCACACCTTCATTACGTTCATCAAACAATCGCGCTACCAAAGCCGAATCCCGGTCTATACCCAAAGTCAGTTGCGTAAGGTCATTAGAACCAATGGAGAAGCCATCAAATATTTCTAAAAATTCCTCTGCCATAATCACATTACTCGGCAACTCACACATCACATACACTTGCAGACCGTCACGACCTTGGATTAAGCCATTCTTCGCCATTTCCGCCAGCACTAACCGTCCTTCCTCCGGCGTCCGACAAAAAGGCACCATCGGGATGACATTGACCAAACCCATCTCTTCCCGTACCCGCTTCAGCGCCTGACATTCCAAAGCAAAAGCCTGACGATAACCCTCATCATAATAACGAGATGCTCCTCGCCATCCCAACATCGGGTTTTCTTCTTTAGGTTCAAATTGTCTACCACCGAGTAAATTGGCATATTCATTACTCTTAAAATCAGACAACCGCACAATTACTGGTTTCGGGTAAAAAGCCGCAGCAATTCTGGCTACACCTTGAGCTAATTTATCAACAAAGTATTGTGGCTTGTCTGTATATAACGCTGTTAACTGATTAATTTTATTTTTGACAAATTCATCTTCTAACTCGTCATATTTAATTAAAGCCATCGGATGAGCTTGAATATAATTAGCAATAATAAACTCTGTCCGTGCTAATCCTACCCCATCGTTAGGAATAGCTGATAAACTAAATGCTTCCTGTGGATTACCAACATTCATTAAAATCTGAGTACGGTTCCGGGGTAAGTCATCAAGGGCAATTTCTTGAACTTCAAAGGGTAACAATCCACTATAAACTCGTCCTTCATCACCTTCAGCACAAGAAACTGTCACCTCTTGACCAGGCTTCAAGATTTCTGTAGCATTACCACAACCAACGATCGCTGGTACACCTAATTCCCTAGCAATGATTGCGGAATGACATGTTCGGCCACCTTGATTAGTAATAATTGCACTAGCTCGTTTCATAATTGGTTCCCAATCAGGGTCAGTTTTATCTGTAACTAAAACTTGTCCCACTTGAAATCGATCCAGATTACTAGCATCTAAAATTATATTGGTGACTCCATTCCCAATCGCTTCCCCAACAGCACGTCCGGTCAGGAGGGGGAGTTCAGGTGATACTGTGAGGCGATAAGTGCGGAGGATATTTTGCGACTTTTGAGATTGTACGGTTTCCGGACGGGCTTGGACGATAAATAATTCGTTAGTAATGCCATCTTTTGCCCATTCCATGTCCATTGGTGTATAATTACCGTGAACTTGGGAGTAATGATCTTCAATCAAACAAGCCCAATGAGCTAATTGTAAAATTTCCTCATCGCTCAAAACGAACTTGCCTTGTTCGCTGGCGGGTACTGATACATTTTTGGTAAACTTCGAGCCGTCGTCGTAGACCATTTTCAATTCTTTACTGCCCAATTTTTTATCTAAAACCGGGCGAAAACCAGCTTTTAAAGTTGGTTTAAACACATAATACTCATCGGGATTTACTGAACCCTGGACAACATTTTCACCTAAACCGTAAGCAGCAGAAATCAGTGCAGCGTCCTTAAATCCGGTTTCAGTTTCAATCGAGAACATGACACCGGCTGAGGCTAAATCAGAACGTACCATTTTTTGAACACCGACAGAAAGAGCGACATCAAAATGATCGAACCCTCTGGTGTGACGATAAGAAATAGCGCGGTCAGTAAATAAAGAAGCAAAACAACGGTGACAAGCTGCCAAAACACCTTGCACACCCGTAACATTTAAATAAGTCTCTTGTTGTCCAGCAAAACTAGCATCAGGCAAATCTTCAGCCGTAGCGCTAGAGCGGACAGCAACATCAGTATCGTGATAATATTTTTGGCATAAAGTTTCGTAAGCCTCACTTATTGCCTCCCGCAATTCTCCGGGAAACTGTGTATGCAATAATAGCGATCGCGCCTTTTTCCCCCGTTCTCGCAAATTTTTAACATCTTCTGTATCCAAGTCAGCAAAGAGCGATCGCAGCTTCACCTCTAAACCTGCAGCTTGGATAAAATACCGATAAGCAGCCGCTGTCGTGGCAAACCCGCCAGGAACATTCACTCCTTGTGGCGTTAGTTGTTGAATCATCTCGCCTAAGGAAGCATTTTTACCACCAACTAGGGGGATATCGGCAATGCCAACTTCCTCGAACCACAAGATTAGCTTTGGAGGCATAATTCTTCTCGGAATGTTTAAAGTTATTTTAGCTTTTTTTAAACGCGGAGGAACACAGAGGAAACACGGAGCTTCTTCGCGGAGAACTCTGCGAGGATCTCTGCGCCACCTCTGCGGTTCTCTGCGTTTAAAAATGTCAAGATGGAATGTGAGAGTACATGTGAGAGTTATGGAAATGACCGCGTCTTTTGTCCATGTTCCGGTTTTGAGTCGGGAGATTGTGGATGGGTTGGTTGTGCGTCCTGGTGGTCATTATTTGGATGCGACTGTTGGTGGTGGTGGTCACAGTCGTTTGCTAATGGACGCTGCGCCGGATGTGCGTTTAACTGCTATTGATCGCGATGTCCAGGCGATTGCGGCGGCTTCGCTGGAGTTGCGGGAGTTTGGGGATAGGGTGAGGTTTGTTCACTCTAATTTTGCTGGTTATGAGTTTCCGGTGGCTACTTTTGATGGGATTATTGCTGATTTAGGTGTGAGTTCTCATCATTTGGATACGCCGGAACGCGGGTTTAGTTTTCGTCATGAGGCTGGTCTTGATATGCGGATGGATCAAGGACAAGAGTTGACTGCGGCTGATTTGGTGAATTATGGGGATGAGGCGGAATTAGCGAATATATTTTTTAAGTATGGGGAAGAACGTTTGTCTCGACGTATTGCGCGGCGGATTGTGGAAAAACGTCCTTTTTCTCGGACTACAGAGTTGGCTGAAGCGATCGCTGGTTCTGTTCCGCGTCAATACCGTTATGGTAAAATCCATCCGGCAACTCGGGTGTTTCAAGCTTTGAGAATTGCGGTGAATGAGGAACTGAGTTCTTTAGAGGCTTTTTTAAGTAAGGCACCTTTAGCTTTGGTTCCAGATGGCAGAATTGCGATCATCAGTTTTCACAGTCTCGAAGACAGGTTGGTTAAACACGGTCTGCGAAATTCTCCTTTAGTTCAAGTTTTGACTAAGAAGCCAATTATCGCTACAGAAGACGAAATTGCGAACAATCCTCGATCGCGTTCTGCTAAATTACGTATAGCTGCTAGAGTAGAAGGTTTTTAAGCTACTAAACCGAAGCGCAGAGCACGCACAGCGGCTTGGGTACGGTCATCAGCACAGAGTTTGTTCAAGATGTTGCGAACGTGGGTTTTTACGGTACCAACAGTAATGTATAGCTTTTCGGCAATCACTGCATTGCTGCAACCCGCGACGATTAGTTCTAAAACTTCTAGTTCTCGTTCTGTCAAGGGATAGCTTTCGAGAACCTGTCCGTATTCTGAATCACTGACACTCATGCCAATGTTTGTCTTTTTATATTCTATTTCTGGATCGGTGGGGTTTTGCCGGACTTGACGTAGCACAACGTTAGCGATCGCTGGATCAATCCAAGAACTACCTCCAGCGGTAGATCTTAGTGCTTCTGTGAGTTTATCAATGCCGATATTTTTCATACAATAAGAGTCAGCCCCAGCAGTGAAAGCTGCTAAAACTGAGTCTTCGCTATCTTGCATTGTCAGAATCAGGATTTTTGTGGAGCTATCCCCAGTCTCAACCTGAAATTTGCGGAATAATTTTGTCAGTTCCATGCCGTCCATATCAGGTAAGCCAATATCGACAATAGCAACATCCGGCTTGGTAGTCTGCAAAAGCTTTAATCCTTGTGTTGCATTGGCGGCTTCACCAATGACTTTGATGCCATCCTGACTTTGTAAGGCAGTTCGCAGACCCATCCGCGTCAAATCGTGATCTTCGACTAAAGCAACACATATTTCACTCATAGCTAGCTACCATTGATTAGAAGGATTGAGCATTATTTAAATACCGCATGAAAAAATTATGAAGGATCGCCTGCGTTGCCGCTTCCCCCAACAGTAGTAATTAACACTCTCACTTCAGGTGGAAAATCTAGCTCTAGATATATAGAAGTTTTTTTCTTCTTAGGTTGATGATAGTCAAAAGACCTGGGAAAATTGATGGCAATTTTTCGCTCTTTGATGGCACATGTTAAATATTGATCATATTTGGACAAATTACATAGTGTAAATCCCATGAATAAATCCTCATCTGAGCCAGCTAATCATTTTGAGATGTTTCCTGGTGCTGTAAACGGGTACACAGAAGAAATTCACTCTTTACAACTTTATACTCAGCTTGTGAGTAATATGCCAGTCGGCATCTGCGTTTGGCAATGGGGAAATTCGCAAGATATTACCGATTTTAAGTTAATAGCAAGTAATCCAGTGGCTGAGCAACTAACTAATAGACCACTCGCGACTTTAATTGGTAAACGAATTCAAGAATGTTTTCCTAACTTCAGTCGGGAAAATTTAGAGCTATTTGCGAGAGTGATCCGCTCAAAACAGATGGAAGCTCAACTGGAACTTTATTATACTGATGAATTTGTATCGGAGAGATTTTACTCATATAAAGCGTTTCCAATCGCCGAACAATGTGTAGGAGTAGTATTTGAAATTACTGAGTGTCAGTTGTCACAAAGGGCGTTGCAAGTCAGTGAAGAGCGATTTCGCGCTACCTTTGAGCAAGCTGCAGTGGGAATTGCTCATGTCGATTTAGCTGGTCGTTGGTTGCGGGTTAATCAAAAGCTTTGCGACATTGTCGGTTACAGCCGTGAAGAACTTTTGGCGCGGACATTCCAAGACATTACTTACCCGCCGGACTTGGAAACCGATCTCCAATACGTCCGTCAGTTGTTGGCTCTTGAGATTCAGACTTGCTCAATGGAGAAACGTTACATTCACCGTAACGGTTTGCCAATTTGGGTCTATGTAACTGTTTCACTAGTTCGCAGCGAATCCCACCCCAAATATTTGCTGGCGGTGATTGAGGAAATAGGCGATCGCAAGCAAGCAGAACTGGTTCTCCAAGATAAAGCAAGTGAACTGACACGCTTAAATACTATTTTGGCACAGACAACTACCCTGTTAAACAAGCGCAAACAGGAAATGGATCAGTTTGCTTATGTAGCATCCCATGACTTGAAAGCACCTTTGAGAGCGATCGCTAATCTATCTGTCTGGATTGAAGAAGACCTCAGCGGTCAGCTTCCTCCAGAAAACCTCCATCAACTGCAATTACTCCGGGGAAGGGTAAACCGGATGGAAGGCTTAATTAACGGGCTGTTAGAATATTCCCGTGTTGGACGGACACAAACAGCAATCCAAACGGTAGATGTAGCCCAATTGCTGAGTGAGATCATTGATTCCCTCGCACCTCCACCCACATTTAGCATCGAAATTGCTCCCGAAATGCCGACCTTAAACACACAGCGGCTACTTTTAGGGCAAGTCTTTGCCAACTTACTCAGTAATGCCATCAAACACCACGACCGTCCTGATGGACATATCAAGATCTCTGTTCAAGACCAGGGTCGATGTTATCAGTTTTCGGTCACAGACGATGGTCCTGGTATTGCTCCGGAATATCATGAAAAAATCTTCACCATCTTCCAGACTCTGCAAGCTCGTGACACCAAAGAGAACACGGGTATAGGTTTATCGATTGTCAAAAAAATTGTCGAAACTGAAGGTGGGACAATTCATGTGCAATCTCAAGAAGGTGCAGGCGCGACATTTTGCTTCACCTGGCAAAAATAACCAACCTAGAGAAATAGACGAACTCTAGCTACTAGTCGAGGACAATCAGCCAACACCTTGTCTAAAGTAGAACATAATTATCCTTCCATACCTGATAATCTAAGCGATCATCCTCCGGCTGAGTTCAAATTAAACAAATGTTAGACAGAGTTATAAATATCCTCCTTGTCGAAGATGACGAAGTTGATGTGATGAACATGCAGCGGGCATTTAAAAAGAATAATATTACCAACCCGCTTTATTTTGCCACCAATGGGTTAGAAGCACTGGCGATGTTACGCGGCGGTCGCGACTTAGTTTCCCAATTTCCGCTGACGCGACGTTTGGTTTTGCTTGACTTGAATATGCCAAAGATGGGAGGAATTGAGTTCTTGCAAGCGTTGCGGTCTGACCCAGATTTGAAGTCAACTCCTGTAATTGTGTTGACAACTTCTAATCAAGATCAAGATCGAGTCGAAGCCTATAATCTGAATGTCGCTGGCTATCTACTCAAACCAGTAACATTTGCTACTTTTGCGGAAGTGATGGTGACATTGAACAGATACTGGTCTTTGTGTGAGATGCCGTAAACAAAGTTACTCAAATACTGGCGACCATATATCTGCAACTCGGACTTCCCAACCAGGAAGTATATCCGGTAGCGTAAGTGTGTCTTCATTTTTCAAGAAGACCACTTTTTCTCCAGGACGATAAACTTCGAGCATTCTGACTTTAGGATTCACCAAAATTCCGACTTGAGTACCCAAGCTTAGAAATTGCTGAATCTTACTCCGCAGTTTATCTAGTGAGTCAGTCTTAGATCTAACTTCAACGATTAAATCAGGCACTAACTCAGCGTAGTCTTCTGTTGAGCGTTTCAGTCTGTCGGCGCGGACAAAAGATACATCAGGAGCGCGTAAATCACTATTTGGCAATCTGAACCCAGCGCTAGAACCAGTGATCCGTCCTAGTTGTCGCGGTCTCACCCAGTTACCTAAAAGACGAGCAAACTCAGTTCCCACTTCTTCCGACTCATAACCGGATGGACTCATAACTACAATGTCTCCATTTACCAACTCCATGCGATATTCAGGATAATCTAACTGCATTTTCTCCAGGTCTTGGACAGTCAGCGACATAAAATATCCTCATTTATCTAAATCTATATTATATATTGTCATTTTTTTTTGCAGAAATTAATTTTGTCATCTGCTCTATTGTGCTAGGTTAGCTAGATTGAAGGCAAATTAGCGTCTCAATTGTTCCAAAATTCACGGATTAAAAGCATTTGATATGAAAAGATTTATTAAGTAACCTATACAAGGAATCTCCCTCACATCCTAAAAATGAACAAACTCTTTTTAACTTTTCTGACCATGCCTGCCGTGCTAGGGTCTTTGAGTTCTCTCATGATGCTCGCTCAGCCTGCTCATGCGTCAACTGTAACTCGCATGGGTAAGGATTCTATTTGTATCGAGTCTCCCCACTCTTCCACTTTTAAAGTTGTTTGTATCCGCACCAGCGAGATCCCAGCTTCGGCTCGCAGACCAGAATTTGACGTAACTCAGATTGCCTCAAATCAGTCCGGGACTCTGGATTTTTCTGATGCTGAAAGCGATACCTGTATCAAATTGTTCGGCTGCGATTGCCCAAGATGCATCAATGCTCTCCGTCAGTTGGCAAATTTAGCTTCTACCACTGCTAGTTAAGGAATTGACAGTTTAGTAATTTGGTATAAACAAGGGTTAGTAGTTGCGTTTTTGGGGTCTAGTGCGCTAAAGCGCAACTACGAACCAAATATTAGTTATAAACCCTGATGTTAGGGATACGGCATTGCTGTGCCCCTAAGCGTCATGAGAGGATATTTAGCACTTAGGCAACTGTTCTAAGAAGAATATTCTAAACTCAAAGAGGTAACTAATTATTAACTGCCGCCTGTTATGTCCTCAGCTACAGAATTACCTCCAGCCTTGGCGAAGATTGTCAGCCGTTTTGGGAACGCTACTGACCCGAAGCGACGTTATGAACAGTTGCTTTGGTATGCCAAACGTCTACCAGAGTTTCCGGAAAACGATAAAGTACCTGAGAATAAAGTCAACGGTTGTGTTTCTCAGGTTTATGTTACAGCCGAACTCAAGGACGGTAAAGTCTTTTTTCAAGGCGATTCTGATTCTCAACTCACCAAAGGCTTAGTCGGTCTGTTGGTAGAAGGGTTAAGTGGACTAGAACCGACTGAGGTACTGCAACTAACTCCTGATTTTATTCAAGATACTGGTTTAAATGTCAGCCTGACACCTTCCCGTGCTAATGGTTTTTACAATATTTTTAAAACAGTTCAACAAAAAGCATTAGCATGTAAGCTGACCACTAATGGTAAAAGTGCTGATTTAATTGATACAAATGAAACAAGGAATTTCAAGTATGATTACTGATATGACGGATTTAGTTCCAGTGACTGTGTTGACAGGCTATTTAGGAGCAGGTAAAACAACTCTTCTCAATCACATTCTCACTTACGAACATGGGAAGAAAGTCGCTGTGATTGTGAATGAGTTTGGGGAAATCGGGATTGATAACCAGTTGGTAATCGATGCTGATGAAGAAATTTTTGAGATGAATAATGGCTGTATCTGTTGTACAGTGCGCGGAGACTTGATTCGGATCATCAATAACTTGATGCAACGACGTGACAAGTTTGACCATCTGGTGATTGAAACTACAGGTTTGGCTGACCCAGCACCAGTGATTCAGACATTTTTTGTAGATGAAGACCTGCAAAATCAGATGTCTTTGGATGCAGTGGTCACGGTGGTAGACGCCAAGCACATCTGGGAACATTGGGAAAGTAGTGAAGCGCAAGAACAAATTGCTTTTGCTGATGTCATTTTGTTAAATAAGACCGATCTCGTGACGGCTGATGTGTTAGATGAGTTAGAACGTCGGATTCGCGTCATGAATGCGATGGCGAAAATCTACCGGACTCATAATTCTGAGTTAGGGATGGATGCTTTATTAGGTGTCAAAGCTTTCGACCTCACCCGTGCTTTGGAAATCGATCCGAATTTTTTAAGTGAAGATGCTCACGAACATGATGAGACAGTGTATTCTGTAGCATTGGTAGAACAAGGTGCGATTGATAACAAAAAGTTGAGCAGTTGGCTGGAATACCTGCTCAGCACTCAAGGCACAGAGATATTTCGGATGAAAGGGATTTTAAATATTGCTGGTGATGAGCGGCGATATGTGTTTCAAGGAGTACACATGATTTTTGATGGGACACCTGACCGTCCTTGGAAGCCGGAAGAAAAACGCCAAAATCAATTGGTTTTCATCGGACGTAATCTCGACGCTGATAAACTAAAGGCGGATTTCTTAGCTTGCATGGCGTGAAGTCGATGGGTCAGTGTTTGTTAGCAATGATGGGACGGATTCGGAGTGAGTAATTATGAGTTGCAATTTTCTGGTAAGCTTGCCGATTATGTGACAGCGATCGCCTGGTCACCCGATGGCAATACCCTCGCCGCAAGTTCTGCAGCGGGAGAGGTGGTCTTATGGGAAAATGGTGAATCCATCTTACAAGCAGCTACTGGTCAATCAGCTAATGGGGTTACATTTTCTACCAATGGGCTTTTAGCAGTTGGCGGACAGGATGGACGAGTGAAAATTTGGCGCTTGTCTACGCGAGAAATCATCGCTACTTTAGAAAATGCTCCAGTTTGGGTAGATAAATTAGCTTGGAGTCCAACTTGTAATCAATTAGCTTTTAGTGTTGGGCGTGAAGTTCATGTTTGGGATGGTGATCTTCAGGTTGTAGTTAGGCTGAATTTTGAGTCTTCTTCTGTTTTAGGTATTGACTGGCGCGGTGATGGCGAATATCTGGCGATCGCTGGTTATCAAGGTGTCAAGATCTGGCATACTCAAAATTGGCAAGCAGATCCCGTGATTTTATCTGTGGCGACAGCTAGCGTGGCGATCGCCTGGTCTCCCGATGGCAAATATCTGGCGAGTGGTAATATGGATCGGACAATCAGTGTTCTAGAATGGAACAATCCCGATCCTTGGTTAATGAGTGGTTTTCCAGGGAAAGTGCGCCGACTTGCTTGGAGTACAGCCAAAACTTCCCACGCACCCCTACTCGCTTCCTCAAGTATTGAAGGAATTGTGGTTTGGGTGAATGAATCGAGCACAGGCTGGGATGGTAGCGTGTTAGTTAATCATAGTGATACTATCCAAGCCTTAGCTTTTGCTCCAAATAGATTGCTACTTGCTTCCGCTGCGGATGACGGCTATATATGTTTATGGGAAAAAGCTCAAGAACTTAGCCAGATTCTTGAAGGTGTGAAGACGGGATTCTCGGTTCTAGCTTGGCATCCTCAAGGCAATCAACTTGCAGCTGGCGGGAAAAATGGGGAAGTGCTAATTTGGTCAAATACCGCAGCAGACGATATAGCATAGAGATCCTGATAAATTCTTGATTTTTTATGTCTGTTACCCAGTTAAATCAGATTGATGAGTTGCACCAAGATCAATCGAGCAAGCCATTACTCGGTGCAACGCTAGGCGAATTAACCGCTTGGGTGCAGCAGCACGGGCAACCAGCTTATCGTGGCAAACAGTTATATGATTGGATCTATCATAAAGGAGCGCGATCGCTCGCTGATATCTCTGTCTTCTCTAAACAATGGCGGGCTGAAGTCGCTGATGTGAATATTGGTCGCTCAACTATCGAATATCGTTCGGTTGCTCCCGATGAGACTGTCAAATATCTCCTCCGTTTGGCAGATGACAAAATTATTGAGACTGTAGGCATTCCGGCTGGTGAGGGAAATCCGACTACCAAAGACCGCTTAACTGTATGCGTATCGACTCAAATCGGTTGTCCAATGGCTTGCGATTTCTGCGCTACAGGTAAAAATGGCTTGGTTCGTAATCTGGAATCTCACGAAATCATCGATCAAGTATTGACAGTCCAAGAAGACTTCCAGCGTCGGGTGAGTAATATTGTTTTTATGGGGATGGGTGAACCGCTACTGAATACTGAAAATGTGTTAGCAGCTATCAGAAGCCTAAATCTAGATGTGGGTATCGGTCAAAGATCCATGACTCTTTCCACTGTGGGAATACGCGATCGCATCCGCCAATTAGCGCAAGAAAAATTACAAGTCACTCTTGCAGTGAGTTTACATGCACCTAATCAAAAACTGCGAGAACAACTAATTCCTAGTGCTCGTCCTTATCCATTAGAAGACTTGTTAGCGGAATGTCGGGAATATGTCCAGATTACAGGACGCCGCTTGACTTTTGAATATGTGCTTTTAGCTGGAGTTAACGATCTTCCAGAACATGCGATGGAATTAGTTCAACATCTACGCGGCTTCCAAAGTCATCTGAACTTAATTCCCTACAATCCGATTTCTGACGCAGACTACCAACGCCCTAGCCGCGATCGTATTGAGACTTTTGTGAATATCCTTAAAGCAAAACATGTTGCTGTGAATGTTCGCTATTCTCGTGGTTTAGAAGCAGATGCAGCTTGCGGTCAACTGAGAACAGCGAAAAGATAAGTATGTGCTTTTATTGGCGGGAGTAAATACCAGTGGCGTAAGCTTCAATTACTCTCCCAGTCCGAGTGCAACTCACCATTAAGTAATCACAGGTGGGGCATTGAGTTCTCATTAGTTGGTGAGAAGATATGTAATGGCGTTCACCTTCGCTTCCACAATTTGGACAGCGAATTTTTTGGAGAATGGGCATTTTTAAATCTTTGGCAGTAATCATTTTTTTGAAAAATTAACAATTATTGGCTACTAGATAAATTGCTCCACAGCAATGGTTTGCTGGGGGTTTTTTAATGGGCAATTCATCAGGCTTTCTTTTTATATTATGTCGATTTACTTATGACTATGCCATCTGTCTTAAGGATACTAATGAATTCTTTATGTGTTTGAGTCTATTTTTCATGATCCCCGATGGGTATCCTTGGGAATTGGAGAATTTGTGATAAGTGTGCTGGATGGGGTTTTGGAGTTTGGAGGAGGTGTTTTTTGGTAGGGTGGAAGGAAGGGAGATTTAATGTTTTTTTAAGGTTTTTGAAACGCGGAGTTCTTCGCTGAGGGGGCGCGGAGGAGCGCGGAGGGGGAGTTAGCTGGCTTCGGGGTGGAAGTAGGTGTAGATGTCTTGGGCTAGGCGGGGTCCGATTCCGGTGACTTCGGTGAGTTGTTGGGGGGTGGCTTGGCGGATGTAGTCTAGGGAGCGAAAATGGGCTAGGAGGAGTTTTTGTCTATGGTGTCCTAGACCGGGGATTTCTTCTAGGCGGGAACGTTTGAGTTTTTCGCTGCGTTGCTGGCGGTGGAAGGTGACGGCGAAGCGGTGGGCTTCGTCTCTGAGGCGTCTGAGGAGTTGGACTCCGGGTTGTTCGGGGTCTGTTTGTAATGGTTGGGATTCGCCTGGGAGGAAGATTTCTTCGCGTTGTTTGGCTAGGCTGACTACTCGCAGGTCTTCTAGGAGGTTCATTTCTTGGAGTATGGTGATGACTGAGGAGAGTTGTCCTTTTCCGCCGTCTATCATGATTAGGTCTGGCCAATCTGGGTTGTTGACTCTGGGGAGTTGGGGATCTTCTGTGTATTTACGGAATCGGCGTTGAATTACTTCCGCTAAGCTGGCGAAGTCGTCTGAGTGTCCGGCGGTGACTGTGGGATTTTTGATTTTGTAGTGGCGGTAGTGTTGTTTTGCGGGTAAGCCATCGATGAATACTACTTGGGAAGCGACGGCGTTTGAGCCTTGAATGTGGGAGATGTCGTAGCCTTCGATGCGTTGGGGGGGTTCGGGAAGATCGAGGATGGTGGCTAGGTCTTGCATGGCTTGGTCGTTGCGATCGCTACTCTTTTGCGTCCGTTCTAGTTCATATTGAGCGTTGCGTTCGACCATTGAGATTAATTCGGCTTTGGTTTGTCGTTGCGGTGCTAAGATTGTGACTTTTCTGCTTTTGCGTTGGCTGAGTATATCGGCGAGGATTTCTGTTTCTGGTAATTCGTGTTGGACTAAGATTTCGGAAGGGATTTCTACGGCGTCGGCTGTTTGGTAGTGTTCTTCGAGGACTCGTTGTAAGATGGCTCCTGGTTCGGCGTGAGCATCGGCGACAAATGCTAGGCGTCCAACTAGTTGTCCGGCGCGAATTTGGAATAATTGGATGCAGGCGTATTGCTCGGATGCGGCAAGGGCGATCGCGTCGCGGGAAACTGTATCATCGCTCAGGGATACTTTTTGGTCGGCGGTGAGGGATTTTAACCCGGTGATTTGGTCGCGGATGCGGGCTGCGGCTTCAAAGTATTCGGATTCTGCGGCTTTTTGCATTTGCTCGCTTAAAATATCAATCAGTTCTTGGGTTCTACCTTGGAATACCATTGCTACTTTCAAGACGGTTTTGCGGTATTCTTCGGGAGTAACTAGTTTTTGACAAACTCCGGGACAGCGTCCAAGGTCGTAGTTTAAGCAAGGACGGTCTTTGAATAGTGGTTGCGGTCGTTGGCGTAGGGCAAATATCCGCTTGGATATGCGTAAAACTTCCCGCAAGAGGTGTGAGTCGGTGTATGGACCGTAGAATTTATCTTTTTCTTTGCCTTGACGTTTGCGGGTGATAAAAATTCGCGGATATTCTTCTGACCAGGTAATGCATACATAAGGATACTTTTTATCGTCCTTAAGTAAGACGTTGAAGTATGGTTGATGCTGTTTGATCAGGTTGGCTTCTAATGCTAAGGCTTCGGCTTCAGTGTCTGTGACGATAAATTCGATTTCTGTGACTTGCTTCACCATCAGCGCAATGCGATCGCTTAGTTGTTGCGCTTCCCGGAAGTAAGAACGCACCCGCGATCGCAATTTCCGCGATTTACCGATATACATGATGCGATCGCTACTATCGCGCATAAAATAAACCCCTGGTTCGGCGGGAATTTCTTTCAAGCGGTTTTCCAAGCGTTGTGGGTCTTTCAGGAGTGGGAGTGTTGTGGTAGTTGTCACTTCTGTGTTGGGATATTTATTGAGGGTTGTACCAACGCGCGTTTTTTACTGCGGCTTTAAACAATGAGTGCCGGATGACTGCTATTTCTTTACCAGAGTTTTATGGTAACTTTTTGGATCTCTGATTTAATTATAAAATAAAGTCAAGCAATACATTGCGGCTCTTTGCATCACATGAATTTATTGATTACCGCACCCAGATGTAAGCATTATTGCCGATTCGCTTCCAGGAGCGATAACTTTGATGAGATTTTTAGGGATAATAAATTATTCAGCGATTCAACTGATTTGAAAAGAGGGAGTTGCATCGTTATGATCGACTTAATCTAAAAGTCACACGACCACAACAAAGATCATGATGAGTATCAAAGATTTTGAATCCGAATATCGGGACGCTATGGATGAGACGCTGAATCAGTTACAGACAGCGACTTTACTCTTAGCACAAGTTGAACATCAAATTGCTCAAATCGGGAATTGCGTGCAAAGTCTTAGTCAAAGAGTTGAAGAGTTTATTATTCAGCAAAAAAGCGATTAAATTAAAAATTCGGCTTCAATTGCTTGGCGAACATGATTCAGATTTATCGGCTTGACGAAATAGTGTCGCGCACCTAAGTCTAAAGCACGTTGTTTATCGGCTTTAAATGCAAATGCAGAAATTACAATGATCGGAGTGCTTTGCCATTCTGGTTTTTGCTGAATTTCCTCTAAAAGAGTGTAGCCATCGATTCCTGGCAGTTTTAAATCTAATAAGACTAAGTTTGGTCGAAATTGCTCTAAATTTGCAAAAAATGTAAACGCGTGAGACAAGCTGCGAACACTGTATGAAAAATGACTTAGGTAGTCACTTAGTAACATCCGGTTAGCATCATGGTCTTCAACTAGTAAAATGCGTTTCTCATCGTGAGACTTGGATGCCTGTCTAGTCAATAGTTCTTGTTTCATCATTACCCAAAACTTTAGGTCATTTATTCAGATTTCGCCAACAAAAACTGAGCAATTCTCGCCACTGCAATTTCCAAAACCGCAGGCTCATGTACCAAAGCAAAGCGGACATAACCTTCGCCAGCTTTACCAAAACCAGCGCCGGGACTCGCCGCAACACCTGTCTTTTCCACTAGCTGAGTACAAAATTCTAAAGAATTGTGACTCCAAGATTCTGGTAACTTTGCCCAGATATACATTGTTGCTTCTGGTGTCGCTACTTCCCAACCAATGCGGTGTAAAGCCGCGATAAAAGCATCGCGACGTTGGCGAAATGTCTCGACAGCAGTGGTGACACCGGATTGCGAACCAGTTAAAGCGGCGATCGCTCCATTTAAAATTCCGCGATACTGGTTAAAATCAACTGCAGCTTTCACCTGGCGCAATGCTCGAATCAATTGGGAATTGCCAATCGCGTAGCCAATGCGGAAGCCGCCCATGTTGTAAGACTTAGACAGCGTAAAAAATTCAATTGAGACGCTTTTATCCGGATCTGCTTGCAAAATTGAACGTGCAATTTCGGAGTTAAATACCAAATCTACATAAGGAAAATCATGCACAAGCACAAGATTGTGCTGCTGACAAAAAGCTACAGCTTCTTGGAAGAAAGATATCGGCGCGATCGCAGCGGTTGGGTTGTGAGGATAACTCAATACCATCATCCGCGATTGTGCTAAAACAGGTGCCGGAATATTTGCAAATACCGGCAAAAAATTATTTTCTGGCAGTAGCGGCATGTTATATATTTGACCGCTAGCTAAGTAAACTCCGCCAGCATGGGATGGATAACCTGGATCGAGTAACAGCGCGAAGTCTCCCGGATTGAGGATTGCTAGTGGGAGATGGGCTGTACCTTCTTGGGAACCAATTAGAGGTAAGACTTCAGTTTCTGGATCTACTGCAATGCCAAATTTTCGCTCATACCACTGGGCAACAGCTTGGCGAAAAGTCTGCGTCTCGCGAAATAATAAATAACCGTGGGTGCTCTTGTCGAGTAGGGATTTGGCGATCGCTTCTAAAACGTGTGCCTCACAAGGTAAATCAGAAGATCCCAGCGACAAATCGATTAACTGCTGTCCCTGGGAAATCGCCCTAGATTTTGCCGAGTCCATATCGGCAAACACATTTGACTGTAAAGGTTCTAAACGGAGCGCAAACTGCATACTACTTGGTTATTCAAGTCGGACTCTAACTAATTAACGTTCAGGTGGGTATCTAAAAAGCTTTGTAATTTGTCTTTGGAGAAAACACCCTCAGTTGCAGCAATGATTTTATTACCTTGTACTAACCGGAGTGCGGGTACACCTTCCACCTGGAAATGCTTGACAGTAGTTGGATTCGGATCGATTTCCATTTTCACAACTTTTAAGCGATCGCTATATTTATTCGCAGCCAAACTAATAATTGGTGACATTAACTGACAAGGTCCGCACCAAGAAGCCCAAAAATACAGCAATACTGGCTGCTCAGTTCCCATGACTTCAGTTTCAAAGTCAGTATCGGTGATGCTAACAACACTGCTACTCATTGCATTCTCCAGCAATAACCATTATTTGCCCACAGACTATTTTATCTCAATCTGCGGGCAAGAAACTGCTCTGTTAATTAGCTGTAACAGTTACAGCTGATCTAACTGCTTACGTAATGATTCTAACTCAGCATCAACTACTTCCGCATTTTGAGCTTTTGGCGGAGTTGACTGAGGAGTTGACTGCTGTGGTGGTAATTGAGGTTGATTGGTAGGAGCTGCAGGTAAAGCCATCTGAGCCTTCATTGCTGCCAATTCATCTTCCACTCCGCCACCAGCTTCCAAAGCTGCAAATTGACTTTCTAAATCTGCCCCAGCTAATTCGCCTGCAGCTTGAGCACGAGCTTCTTGCAGCATGACTTTTTCTTCCATCCGGTCAAAGGCGGCGGCGGCGCTGCTAGTATTTAACCCGCCAACTGTACCTTGGAGTTGCTCTTGCGCCTTGGCAGCACTGATTCGTGCCTTGAGCATATCTTTCTTGGTTTTGGCTTCGGAAATTTTACTTTCGATAGCGATAAGAGTACGCTTGAGAGTATCAACTTGATTAAATTGCTGATCTACAGTAGCTTTAAGGGCTGCGGCAGTTTCACTAGCGGTCTTTTTGCGCTGAAGGGCTTGACGGGCTAAATCCTCATCACCTTTTTGTAAGGCTAACTGAGCATTGCGCTGCCACTTGTTAGCGTCATTTTGAGCTTGATTGTACTGTTGCTCTACTCTTTTTTGGGAGGCAATTGACTGAGCAACTGACTGACGTAGCTGAACTAAGTCCTCCTGCATTTCCAGGATTGACTGTTCGAGCATTTTTTCCGGGTCTTCAGCCTTGCTCACTAAATCGTTGAGGTTGGCACCAATTACGCGCTTAAGACGATCAAATAATCCCATAATGAATGTGTTTCCTTTTACAAGAGTGCTATTTAAAAACGCACAATACTAATTTACTGACTAAAAACTACCTATTCTACTGGTAGCTTTCCAGACTCGCGGAGTGAAATTGACTCTATTATCCTAACTTCTTGGGAGCAGATCCAGGTGGGTTATCGTTGCCTGTAATCATTTGCTGCTTCATTGCGGCTAGTTCTGAATCAATGTCGCCACCAGCTTCTAAGGAGGCAAATTTCTGTTGTAGGTCATCTGTACCTAACTCCGCAATTGCGGCTGATTGAGCTTCGATTGCCATGACTTTTTCTTCCATACGCTCAAAAGCATTCAGAGAACTGCGTGGGTTGATGCCGCCAAGCATTTCATTAATATTCGCTGAGGCTTGAGCAGAACGGGCACGAGCAATAAACATATCTTTTTTGGTTTTTGCCTCAGAAATTTTCATACTCAGGGTTTGCATGTCATTTTTGAGCCTGTCTACAACAACTTTGTGTGGCTCCATCTGAGCCAATAAAGCTGTAGCCGTTTCTTGATAAAATTTTCGCTTAGTTAAAGCTTCTCGTGCTAAAGAGTCGTTGCCTTGCTGGAGCGCGAGTTGGGCGCGACGATACCACTCCTCGGCGTTAGACTGAGCAAGATCGGCTTGTCTGTCACTGCGTTTTTGGGTAGCGATCGCTTGGGCTACAGATTGTCGTAATTGGACAAGATTCTCTTGCATCTCCAAAACAGTCTGTTCCAGAATTTTTTCTGGATCTTCGGCGCTAGAGACCAAACTGTTGAAATTAGCGCGAATCACCCGCTGGATACGGTCAATCAGTCCCATGAAATATCTCCACGCTTGGCATCAGATTTAAACTCATGCTATCTTAATTTACGGCTTCTCTAAGGCTGAGAAATACGTGCTTTAATTCCTTTCGACTGTAGCTGTTGAATTAATTTTTCCGCTTCTTCGGGAGTTTTCACCGCCCCGAGATAAATAATCGTTCCTTTGGGAGACGTGTAAGCATCAGCCACAACCTTGCGGACATCTGTCAAGGCGCGATCGCTATTATTATCAGCTACGACATGATAATAACCGTCTGAGGACGGCAGCACATTTTTAGCTAGAGGTTTTGGCGCAGGAGTAGTAACACTCCCAATTGGCGGTTTCGGCAAGGGAGTGGTAGCACTCTGAATTGGCGGTAGTGTTAGTGGTGGCAATGTCTGACCTACTTGAGGTATTGGCAAGGTCTGAATTACAGATGGTTTGACAATTTTTTTAGCAGGGGTAGGGGCGATCGGTTTTGGTGTTGGACTAATGCTGGATTTTGGTTGTAAAACCGGGATGGTGTCTAAATTTACATCCACAAACTCACGAGCGGCTAAATTTGGTGCTTTAGGGATAGATGTTGACACAACTTGTGGCACCGACGTTGTTCCCGCTTCTGGAGGATTAGCAGCGTCTGGGGTAGGTTTAGACGCAAAAGGCAACTTGACTGGATTCATTGCCACATAGCCGAGAGTAGCACTCGCTAGCAGCAACAGTAGCATTGAGCCGATTCCCAAAGGCGAGAGTAACCGATCAGTAGATTTAGCTGGTCGTGATGGTTCTGGTTGTTCTTCGGTCAAGCTTCGCAGCAATGCTTCACTTGATTCTAGATAGTCATCTGGTGGCAAATGAGTATCAGGTATAGTCTGTAACAGCCCTTCTTCTACATGAGGGATGTTGACTTGTGTCGTATGCACAATGGCAGAATTAGCTGCCTCTGGTTGGATGGTCGTTTCGACTGCGGATTGAAGCGGTTGTGCTGCGGTTTTTTCTGGTGTTGGTAGTTGGTTCAAGTCCTCTCGGACAAATTCTGATTGAGTATAATTACTCGCGGTTGATAAATCCGGCAAGTCATTATTAATACTAATGTCGTTGAGCAATTCTGCACGAGGAGGGCTAATCGATTGTTCCCTGCGAGATGAGGTTTGCTGTCCTCGGCGGCGGCGATAGCGTGTTAACTCCTCAGTCAGCTCTACTTCCAAACTCGAAAGCGCTGCTTTTAAGAGTGGTTGCAGAACAGTAGTTGAACCAACCGCTGACTCAAGTAGGGGGTTTTGACTCATGATCTTTTATCCTCAGACTTTACATTACCAGATAGCTTCAAAATATAATGGTGCAGGTGACTGCATATTTTAGGCTGAAAAACACGGAATGTCGTTTAAATCACTCAATGATATTTTAGGATCTCTGGAAACTCAAGCTAAATTGCTGGAGCATCCATTTCAGCAACTACTGCATTTTTGGCCAGAAATTGTCGGCGTAGCGATCGCTAACCACACTCGACCATTAGGAATTCAATATGATGTCTTACGGGTGGCAACTTCTAGCGCTGCTTGGGCACAAAATCTGACTTTTGAGCGGCAACGTCTATTGCGAAAGATCAATGAACAGTTACCTAAACCTTTAGTAGATATCCGCTTCTCTACAGCCGGATGGCATCTGCCAAAAACTGAAATCAACCCAACCGCGACCCAAGCCACTCATCCTAGTTACGTTAGCGATGAAGTGACACCTAATATTACCTTACCAACTACAAAAAATCCTCAGGCAGCTTTTCAACAGTGGGTGGAGATGATGCATGCGCGATCGCTGACGCTTCCACTTTGTCCTGAATGCGGCTGCGCCACCCCCAGCGGCGAACTTCAACGCTGGCAAGTTTGCTCTATTTGTGCCGCCAAACACTGGTAAGTAGCGATCTTTTTTGTTACTGTTCTCTTTCTACCCAATTTTCAATTTAGTCAACAGTGCAATCACCAGTCGTAATCGCTTGCCGGACAAACTTTACTTAAATACAACCTCTTGATAACTACGATTTAACCCTTAGTAGCAATTTTTTTATACTTTTTATTCCTTCTAAAGCTATATTTCTAGCGTTGATCCCCATGTGTTTTCTACCAAAAGTTGTAGATTGCAGCTTGGTATACATATCAGATTCTTTACAAATAAATGGAGCTTTTTTGTTCAATCATAAAGAAATAGTAAAATTAAAATAGGCTTGGGGATCGCTAGAACCTAGATGAATTATATGTTTGAAGTCGATTATGCCGATTTATAAGTAAGGGCAGAATAAAGGATGTAAACCAGCTTCAAACAGCATTTGATATGAATAGCCAAAACTCCTCAACATCTGCATGCCGGTATTGCCAATCTTTCCAAACAGAAGGACGGCGCGGTGGAAACTGTGAGCAACTCGGAGGGCTTGTAAAGGGAAGCTGGAAAGCTTGCTGTTTGGCGATCCCCAAGTTTACGACTCCTTGGCAAGAGCTGGAAGAGATGCTGACTTTGCCAGCAGCAACACCTCCAACGCCGGTTACTCAACCGTTACTACCTGAGCATGTAGAACACTCAACAGCATATGCTCTGAACTAGTAAAAACTGAATCATCAATACACAATAAAATTTAATATGGCTTTAGTCTTGTCGCCCAAAGACCCACTTGATTTTTGGCGTCTTTGGGCAACTCCTAATTACGGCAACCAAGGATAAGAACGAAAATCAGGTGGACGCTTTTCGAGAAAAGCTTGTTTACCTTCTGCACCTTCTGCTGTCATGTAATAAAGCATTGTGGCATTGCCCGCCAATTCTTGTAATCCTGCTTGTCCGTCACAATCTGCATTAAAGGCGGCTTTTAAGCAACGAATCGCAATCGGACTTTTTTCTAAGATCTCCTTTGCCCACTGTATACCTTCGGCTTCTAATTGGGAAATAGGAACGACACAATTAACTAAACCCATTTCTTGCGCTTGTTCCGCATTGTATTGGCGACAGAGGAACCAAATTTCTCGGGCTTTTTTTTGCCCGACAATCCGGGCGAGATAACTAGCGCCAAATCCACCATCAAAACTTCCGACTTTCGGACCCGTTTGCCCAAAAATCGCATTATCAGCCGCAATGGTAAGATCGCAAATCAAGTGCAATACATGTCCACCGCCAATAGCATAGCCAGCAACCAAGGCGA
The DNA here is from genome assembly GCA_038214545.1 of Cyanophyceae cyanobacterium. Lineage (GTDB taxonomy): Bacteria > Cyanobacteriota > Cyanobacteriia > Cyanobacteriales > Nostocaceae > JBBQRU01. Next base: position 26,104 of record JBBQRU010000030.1, read on the forward strand.
TGATGACTTTTGGCATTGACCTAATCAGCCGCTGCAAATCCAGCACATTCAAGCGCGGAACACCCTCATCGTCAATATAACCTCCTTCTCCGCGCACACTTTGATCGCCTCCTGAGCAAAAGGCATATTTGCCATCTGTGTGGGGACCAGCGCCAGTAAATAAAACAACGCCAATACTAGTATCTTCACGGGCATCGCTAAAAGCAGAGTAAAGTTCAAAGATAGTTTTGGGACGGAATGCGTTACGTTTGTGCGGACGATTGATGGTAATTTTAGCGATGCCGTCGGCTTTGTGATACAGAATGTCTTCGTAGGTGTTAACAGTTTGCCAGTTATGCATGAAATCGTGCTACAGGTTGAGAATTCTATCTTCGGCTGGACATTGCCAACCTTAATAACTGTGCCACGATTGCGGTACCAACTACATCAGCGCAGCGAAGCCGCAAATTTACTTAGGTTATCTTGTCGCCACTTGGCATCTACCGAGCGAGAGGTTCGCAATTCTAAAACCCGAATTCCGGCATCAGGTAGTGGATTGAGTTTAAAGCGTAGTTGCTCCCAATTCGTGATCAATTCGTGTTCAATATTGTAAGTAGCACATAACTGAGAGAAATCTATATTTTGCGGTGTAGCAAAAAATTCTTCAAACGGGGGTTCAAATTTAGCGATCGCTAACATTTCAAAGATCCCTCCACCGTTATTATTAATTAACACGATGGTCAAATGTCCCACAAATTTGTGACGCATCAAGAAACCATTGGTATCATGTAGTAAAGCTAAATCTCCCGTTAGCATTACACTACTTTGCTGGCGATGGGCAATTCCTAAGGCGGTGGATAATGTACCGTCAATCCCGTTTGCGCCTCGGTTGCAAAATGTCCGCACGCCTGAGTTACTCGGTGCAAAGAAGAATTCCACATCTCGCACTGACATACTATTCGCGATAAATAGTGGGGTTTGCGGTGGTAGTGTTTGACTGAGTAACCATGCAGCTTTGCCTTCAAATAAATCATCCATTGTTGCCATTCTCTCATCTACAGCACTTCTCACCTGCGTTTCGGCTGCACACCATTGTTGGAGATAAGGGGAGGAGGGAGAGGGGGAAGCGGGGGAAAGCTGTTCTATAGACATTCGCAGATGAGTTGTTTGACCGTGAAGTGGGTCGAGGTTATGGTCGCTGTTATCAATCACCCAGCGTCTAGCTGAAGTGGTATCTAGCCAGGAACGCAATTGTTTACTTGTCGGTAGTTCACCTAGTTGAATCACCATCTCTGGTGCTAACTGTTTGGCTAATTCCGGATTTCGCAAAATTAAGTCGTAGGTGGAGATTAAATAAGGGTTGAGGTCAGCATAGTTTCTGACTGGGGATAATCCTTCGGCTAATACGGGCCATTTTAAAATTTGCGAAAGTTGGGCGATCGCTTTTGCATATAATTGTGGTTGTTGTGGTTGGGCAACACCGGCGATAATAATGCCGCGATCGCATTGCTGCCATTGTTGGATGATGGGGTAAGTATCTTGCTTTTGGGGAATTAGTCCTGATGAGATATTGACAAAAAACTTTTTTAGGTGTAGAGAATTTAATCCGGTTTCTTGAGGAATGGGGGCGAGAGGGTCGCGAAAGGGAATATTTAGATGTACTGAACCTGGGACAGGATAGAGCGATCGTTCCCAGCTATGAATGATTGTCTGGCGGAGATAAGCTAGCATCCCAATTTCTGCTACGGGTAAGGCTAACTCTGTTTGCCAGTTTGGGTATGTGCCATATAATTTTAACTGGTCTATAGTTTGTCCCGAATGACAATCGCGCAATTCTGGCGGGCGATCGGCAGTCAACACTAGTAATGGAACCCGACTTTCTCGCGCTTCGATGACTGCGGGATAAAAGTTGGCTCCGGCTGTTCCAGACGTGCAAACTAGTACCACAGGTCGTCCTGTCGCTTTGGCGACTCCTAAAGCAAAAAAAGCGGCGGCGCGTTCATCTAAAATCGGGATCGCTTCGATGCCTTCTTGAAGTGCAAAGGCAACTGTTAGAGGTGTCGAACGTGAACCAGGACAAATAACGGCTGTGGTCAATCCCAGGCGTTTGAGAGTCTCGGTTAAAATCGAAGCCCAAACAGAATTAATATTTCTAAAATCAATCACCACTCACCTTCGAGACGACTTATGGACTGTATTCATTTAACTGGAATTCGTTGCTACGGTTACACCGGCTATTTGGTAGAAGAACAAGTGTTAGGACAATGGTTTGAGGTGGATGTGACATTGTGGTTAGATATTTCGGCGGCAGCGAAGAGTGATGCTCTAGCTGATACTTTAGATTACCGCAATGTGATTAGTATTATCCAACACCTAGTCAAGACATCAAAATTTGCTTTGATTGAACGATTGGTAGGAGCGATCGCTGACTCAATTTTAGAGTCATCAGACCTTGTGACACAAGTTCAAGTCCGACTAACCAAACTCTCCGCACCAATTCCGGACTTTGGTGGCAAAATCACTGTTGAGCACACTAAAGTGAAACAAGGTTCGTAGTTGCGCTTCAGCGCACGCTCACTAACGTTGACGGCGAATACCACGCAACTACAAACCAACAATTGAGGAAATCTTTGGCAAGATCCCCAATATAAAACGTAAAAGCTGTTATGAAGCTATAGTTGGAAGTTGATCGGCTTGTGCCTGTTTTGTAATCACTGCTCGATTAGGAACTTGTGTTCCGGCTTTGAGTGTAACATCAACCACAATCGCCTCTGACCCAATCTTCACTCGATTTCCTACCTTGGAGCGAAATAGAATCGAGTTCTCGCCAATCGTCAGATTATCGCCTACTTCCAAGGGACCGTGAAACACAATATTGTTTTCAGCTTTGAGGTTGTTGCCAATCCGGATATTGGTTCCTTTCAGTGCGTGAAATGTTACATGAGTGTCAATTTTGGCATTTTCGCCAATCACAATTGGTGATCCCTCGTCCGCCCGAATTGATGTGCGTTTTCCTACAACGCTATTTGCGCCTAAACGAACATCTCCGACTATTCGCACAAAATCTTCAATTTGGACACCTTGACCAATTGTTGGCTTAACTGGATTAGGGTTCCAAGAAGTTTTTGGTGCTTGACTAATTCCCACCACGGCATCATAACCTTGTGTTTTGTAAAGCTCGCCGTAGTGCTCAGCAAATTCCTTATTTACTTCCAGTACATCACGCTGAAATGCACTGTTGGCTGCAGTTTTTAACGGTAAAGCATTGGCTTGAACTTGTGTTGTAATCACGCCAGCGATTGGTACCAAACGATCTTTAGGTATTCTGACTCCTGTGACAGTTGCGCCATGCAGGACAAATGCACCATCTTCGATCACACTGTTAGTGATGCGCGATCTAAATCCGATAAATGTAAAGTTACCAATCTGCGAATTTTTAATCGTTGCCTGATGAGCAATACTGACTTCTGAGCTTGTACTACTCGCTAGCTTGCCACAGGAGGAAGGCGGAGCTGGTTGGTTTCGTAGCGCCAGGAAGGTAATATTATCTTGCAGATTGGTTTTACTACCAATACAGATGTACGTGCCCGGATCAGCGAGGAGAGTTGTGTTTCCCGCAATAAAGCTTTTTTGACCGATGGCAACATTGCCAAATAGTTCCACCAGTGGACTTACAAAGCTAGAATTAACTGCAATTAGCGGAGTATGACTCAACGAAGTCAGTGTTTCCCGCGCTTCTTGCGCTTTTGCGCCTCCCAGAAAGGTCAACAGAAGGGCAATGATCGCGATACCGATTGTGAGAAATGAAAATTTTTTGAATTGATACATGTCTTACACAGTTAGAATGAACTCCTCACTGGGCTACTGACTCATATGTAGCCACAAGCAGCATTTGCTACTCGTTAGATATTGTAAGTATTATATTTTACTCTGGCAGCGTAATTTACACTTATTTACTTAGATTACTTGCTTCCTGAGTTAATTGATACTAGAGCAACACCAACACAGATCAACAGATAAATTAATTACATTCTCAACAACTACTGGGAGTCGCGAGATGGCTCGGCAAATGCTTTGAGTTCGATCGCATCGTGACTGCAAAACATCCGTACATCCTGAGGGCGATCGCATGATAGCGCATATAGCCGATCTTGATTTTGCAGCCGCGTAGAGCGGTCAACTTCCATGAGCCACTGGTAAGCCTGCAATCCGGGTGTACAGTGCCGATTTTTTGCATCCATCTCGTGTCGATAAAAGTAGGCATCACCAGCGTGTAGCAACCAACCTTCTGCGGTATTGATCGCAACACCCGCATGACCCCGTGTATGCCCCGCCAGCGGAATCAGCAGAATCTCCGGTGGTAATCCATCGAGATCGCGGACTGCCTCAAAACCAAACCAATGTGTACCCCCTGGCGTATAATACTTCCAGCGTTTGACTTCATCCCATTGCTTGGGACGATAGCGTCCACTAGAGACAAACCCATGTCGATCCTGTGCGACATCCTTTTCGGTCTGCATCACATGTACCGTAGCTTCAGGAAAATCCTCTAGACCACCTGCATGATCAAAATCGAGATGGGTCAGAACAATATGGCGCACATCGCTCTTGGAAAATCCCAGTTGTTCAATCTGGGCGATCGCTGTGTACTTGCGCTCAAACTTAATATTATTCAAGTGGACAAAAAACGGACTCAGCCGCGAGTAAGGCGACTGAACATCCTGTAATCCGAATCCAGTATCAACGAGAACTAATCCCTGATTCGTTTCAATGAGTAGGCAGTGACACACCAGTTGAGCCGTCAAACCCCGACTAAAACCGTCAAAGAGCGACCCACCAAGCGGACACATACAACCACAATTTAGATGATGAATGTGCATAAGTATTTTCCCTACTTTCTGCGTGTTGGTACGTTTAAGCAGCTTGCGCCAGTTGGTCTAACACGGCTTTCATCTGAGCATTAGGCACAGAAGCTGCTTCTGCTGATTGCCGGGTGAACAGGGGACTACCGAAAGCGATCGCCGCACTTCCTGCTCCTGCCAGCATGACAAACTCTCTTCTCGACACTTTATGATTCATAAGTTCCTCACAATATAAGTAATCTTCGCAGTAGCAAAATCTGCCCTGCGTAGTATTTCCATCAATTTCAGTTAACTGCTAACCCCATCATGGAAAGCTACGCGCCACGAACCAGTCCAATCAGTGATTGGCTCATTTCGCGCCCCAGCTCATTGGGATAACAAATTAGTTACAACACGCCTGAAAAATTTTGTTTTTTGCAAGCTTAATCTGTCTTACTAGTAGTAATATTAAAAGGCTGAAACTTAATTTTTCTCTAGCGTCGGATAGATTGTTAAGTTAATAAATGTTAAAGAGATGGTTAAAAAGTATAGGCTATCACATAGTTTTTATCTTTGTGAAAGGGTAAGTATATATCAATTTCTGACGGTATAGTTCTACGCCAAAACACGAGTTAAATCTAAAATAAACCCTGGTAAAACATCCTCACCCGATAGAATTTTAGGGAAATTTTAAATTTCGACCTCTTGATTATGGCGATACATTTCTACTTGTTTAGCTTTGACCAACATACTTTAAATGTTTAACGCAGAGAGACGCAGAGGAGGCGCAGAGGATCACAGAGTAACTCCGCGTACCTCCGTGTTCCCTCCGCGTACCTCCGCGTTTTTTCAACCCCCAAAGAACTTTTTCAACCCCTCCTGAACCTGCGGCTGATGAACATAAACCCGCGCCGCCTCAATCAAGTTACTAATATTCCTAGCGCTAACATCATCCATATCATCACTCAAAGGTCTCCCTGTGAGTTTCCGGTCCAGTTTGAATTGCAACCGTAAAAAACGCTTGTGAATTATCTGGCTAGTAATATAATCATCAATCCCAGATTGAGCATCAAATAAAACACCAAACAACCGCGTTGACCATTGTAAAAGACCCCAGCGGCGAGCTTTTTGCAGAGGAATTACCCGTGTTTGGTCTCCCGTACCGACAGAAAGAACAGAAATTTCTTTGAGGGGATAGCCCAGACGCAGTGCTTCGGCGACGGCGCAACTTGATGGGTTGTTCGCCGCGACACCACCATCAATGGCTGAATAGATTCCGGTAATGGAGTAGGTACAGGTGTCAGGTATTGGTTTCCAGAGTGGGTCTACTATGGCGATGCGACTTGCGCCTTTGTATTCGATAATTGTGCGGGTTTGACTACCTGTACTTGTAGCGATAGCAATCTGTAGATTTTGGTAATCATTATCTGTGATGGAGGCGTCTTCTGCTAATGTGATTCTGTTAAAATCAGCAGATTGACTTATTCCTTGGGCTTTACGGTCTAATTGATGTGCAGGGAAGAAGATTGGCGCTGATGCTGAACAGACACAAGCTTCCCACAGTGGAACGTTTCCGTAGGGTTTATCTTTGCGCCAGCTTTTAAATATAATTGGTTGGCGACTGATTGTGTCGTATGAGGTCAGTAAGAGGAGTGGGGAAGTTATATCAAACAGTTTTGCGTCTCCAAATGCTTCCTGGAGGACTTGGATTAGTCCTTTATCCGCAAATTTAGGCGCAGCAAAACCGTAACGTGAAAACAAGGCTATGTGTTTCAATAAAAAATTGTTTGAGTACGGGAAGATGCGTGTCGCTTGTTGTTGGTAAAGTTGGACAATTTCTTGACTAGTCTTACCAGAGGCGATCGCAGCTGCTAAAATTGCACCTGTAGAGGTTCCGGCTATCAAGTTAAAATATTGATTTAAGGGCTGGTCAATTTGTTTCTCAATTTCTGCCAGCATTGTTGCTGAAACTACACCCCGAATTCCGCCACCATCTAAGCTCAATATCCGAAAAGGCATATTCTGCAATCCCTGAACTTTTGCTGGTTAAATCGAAGACATTGTATCAATTATCTTTCCGCAATAACTATATATTTTATACCGATGTAATGGAAAAAACCGAAAAACAAAAGATGCTGGCTGGCGAATTGTATGTCGCTGACGACCCTGAGTTGGTAGCTGATAACAAGCGAGCATCTCGGTTGCTGAGAATGTATAATTCGACAACTGTAGAAGAACTAGAACAAAGGCATCAAATATTACACGAATTGTTTGCTCAAGTGGGTCCGAGTGTCACCATCGTGCCGCCTTTTCACTGCGATTATGGTAGTAATATTTTTGCAGGCGATCGCTTATACATGAATTATGGCTGTGTGATTTTAGATTGCAACACTGTTCACATTGGGGAAAATGTCATGTGTGCTCCTTATGTACAGATTTATACAGCATATCACCCCACTAATCCCGAAATTCGTCTTGCAGGTCTTGAACTTGCTGCGCCAATTAAAATTGGGAATAATGTCTGGATTGGTGGTAATGCTATTATTTGTCCAGGAGTGACTATTGGCGATCGCACTACTATTGGTGCTGGTAGTGTGGTTGTGAAAGACATACCAGATAATGTTGTTGCTGTTGGTAATCCTTGCCGAGTGATTCGGTATTTATCTTAAAATATGACAGAAGCTAAAAATGTGCTGGGTGAAAATTTAGAGATTTGCTGTACATCGCCGATGACTGGTTACTACCGTAACGGCAAATGCGAAACTGGTCCTACTGATGTAGGCACTCATGTGGTCTGTGCTCAAGTTACAGCCGAATTTCTCGCTTTTACAAAGTCAAGAGGTAATGACTTAGGTTCACCTGCACTTGGTTTTCCCGGACTTAAGCCTGGAGACAAATGGTGTTTGTGCGTATCTCGCTGGCAAGAGGCGCTGGAAGCTGGAGTTGCGCCACCTGTGATCTTATCATCAACTAACGAGGCAACGCTGAAGGTCGTTTCTTTAGAAGAATTGCAAAAGTACGCTGTCAAGGTGTAATAAGACTTAATAGTAAAAACCTCCTTGAGGAAGATGCTGAATTCCTTCTTTTGATATTGGTCAATCTCTAAATCATCTCGCTAGGTTAAGGGTAGAGAATACTCTAGGTGAAAAAAGATGAATAAGACACTACTAACAATTCTGATGTTTGCTTTTCTACTCTTGTTCATTGTCTCTCCCTTTTCTGCTCTTGCCGGGTTAATGCTTGTAGCCTTAATCGGCTCATTTTTCTTTTTGTTAGGGAATGTGTTTCAGGCGATTATCGGCGGTGGCGATGCCGATTCTAACTCGCCGTGAAACCAGTTTTTCTATGGACTGTCCGGTTGAGCGATGGATTCATCGCCCTTGCGGTATGCAATCAAAATACCTTATACTACTTATAGTATGACTTTGAGTAAGATATGGCGAAAATTTCTATCTCTCTTCCAGATGAATTGCTGACTTACATTGACAAAAACGTGGAAAATCGCAGTGCGCTGATTGAAACTCTCTTGGCACATTGGCAGCAGCAGCAAGAAGATGCCGCACTGGCATTGGCTTGTTCCTTAGTGGATGAACTTGAACTAGGTTGGGGTAGCGAATGGCAGAGCGCGGCAATTATGGATTGGGAAGCATCTGGATCGTGAATTTTGACCCATCGGTAGGCACTGAAATTCGCAAAACTCGTCCAGCATTAGTGGTTTCTGGTACTATTTTTAACAACCGACGTAGCAAAGTTACAGTTTTACCATTTACCTCAGCAAAACTCGATAGTCCTGGAATACGAGCAGCAGTGTTGTCAGTGCCCACATCACCCCAGAATGGGTTGTCTGTAGATAGTTTACTGGTCTGCGTAGAACCAATGACCTTTGATAAAGTGCGCCTAATTCAACGGTTAGGCGAACTAGAAGTGGAATTTCTGCGTCAGGCTCAAAGCATTCTGCGTCGATATCTAAATTTGAACACAGGATAATATTTCTTTAAAACTTATAACCTCTGCCAACCCAATAGTGCCAGTCAGCGATCGCTTCTTGAGTTTCCTCATCTGCATCAAGCGCCTGAATATCAGATAACTTGGCGGAGAATACGTCTTCGTTTTTACCTTCTAAATGCACTACTTCTACTAGCATATCGCGTTCGCATTCGTCGTCTGGAGCCATTCCCACCACTTCCACTTCTTTCTCTTTGGCGGGGGTTTTTCCTCCCTTTTTGAGCCACTTGGCTTTAAAAGGAACATTCAGAATGTCGTCAAGGTAGTAGTACCAACCCATTGCTCGTTCTTCTTTGTCATGGGCATCGACCACTATCTCCGATTCGATGCGCTCTTCGCGGATTTTGTCTTCTTCTATACTGGGCATAATAAACCTCCTTAAGGTGGCTGAATTCTAACAATATGTTAGAGCTTTGAGTGCGATCGCGCCCACATTTAACCTAAATTTTCTATTTGTTGCTTAACCCAAGCGCGAAATTCTCTAATCACGGGAATTTCCCCAATCCGCAGACTTTCTTCGAGAAACTGGGGTATTTCTGTCAGAGGCAAATTTGCAAAAGTTGGAGATGTTGTATATGGTACATACCTTCCTTGTTGCAATCGGTAAATTTGCATCACTGGTTCGTCATAGCGCCAAACCTCTGGAACACCTAGCGCTAAATAAATCGGAAGTTGATCAATAGAAGCACTGGTATAATCTACCTCTAGTACTAAATCAGGAGGTGGATCTTGGGTTAAGTCAAGATTTCTCTTATGTCTCATCTGTGGCTCATTCTGGATGTAAAAACCAGAATCGGGTTCCACACCACGGATTAAGTCTTGACGTTTACAAGTCGTTGAACCAATACTCTTAAGATTGAGATTGAGTTCCTCTGCTAAATTATCAATCAGCTTTTCTATAAGTCTTTTATTATACTCATGTTGCCTTAAAGGAGTCATGATTTCCAGGGTTCCGCGATCGTAAGTCAGTCTGGTAGCACGATTATCCCCCATCTCTGCCAAAAGAGTTTTAAACGTCTGCTAACTAATATTCTGAAGTACGCCTCGACCTTGAGCAGGTTTTATTTTTGTCACCATATGACTGAACTCGAAATAGATTAAATTTGAGATGAATAATTTGCAGCTTAACAAAAATCTGAATTATGACTATTATCGTCTTCGGTAGCATCAATATGGATCTGGTGGTCAAAACACCCCGGTTGCCAATTGCTGGAGAAACGCTGCGAGGACAGGATTTTTTCACTGCGCCAGGAGGAAAAGGCGCAAATCAGGCGGTAGCAGTAGCACGATTGGGAATTTCGACACAAATGGTGGGGCGTGTCGGTGGTGATAGTTTTGGTATAGAACTCGTTAACAGCCTGCAAGCATCTGGTGTTCAGACTGATGATGTATTAGTGGATGGAGATGTGAGTTCTGGTGTCGCTTTGATTGCGGTAGATGTGAATGGCGAAAATCAGATTATCATCGTTCCTGGGGCTAATGGGCGTGTAAATGAGACAGATGTGAGCCGGTTGGTGAATATATTACCGAAAGCTACAGCTTTGCTGTTACAGTTGGAAATTCCCATCGACGCTGTTTTATCAGCAGCCAAAGCGGCACATAAAGCGGGAGTAACTGTAATTCTCGATCCGGCACCCGCAACGACAGATTTACCAAGTGAACTTTATCCTTTAATTGATATCATCACACCTAACGAAGTAGAAGCATCGCAGTTAGTGGGTTTTTCTGTAGATGGGGAAGATAGTGCTATGTTGGCAGCGCAGAAGTTACGCGATCGCGGTGTGAAAAATGCGATCATTAAATTAGGCGCACAAGGTGTAGTTTGGGCGACAGCTACAGAGATGTCTTTTGTACCAGCATTCCCCATCCAGGCGGTTGATACCGTAGCGGCGGGAGACGCATTTAATGGCGGTTTGGCGGCGGGTTTGGCATCTTCCCTTCCTTTTCTTGAAGCAGTAGTTTGGGGGTCGGCGGCGGGTGCAATGGCGGCGATGAAATCCGGCGCACAGCCTTCGCTACCCTATCGAGAGGAATTTGAAAAGTTTCTTAAAGGTTCGTAGTTGCGCTTTAGCGCTTACTCGCTTCCCTGTGTAAGATTACTTATAATTTTTACTCTTTGCGTGAGCCTAAAATTATAAGCTGTAATTTCTTAGCTCTAAGGGACTATGATCCAATGCGCGGTCATCGCAACTACAAACTGATATAACGATATTTACTTGCCGATATCCTCATTCCATAAGCTAGGGTGGTCTTGAATAAATTTAGACATCATTTCTTCGCATTCTTTAAGGTTGAGGTCTATTACCTCGACGCCGTGGGATTCCATAAATTCCTTAGCGCCAGGAAAGGTTTTTGATTCTCCGGCGATGACTTTTTTGATGCCAAATTGGACAACAGCGCCAGCACACAAATAGCACGGCATTAAGGTTGAATAGAGAGTTGTACCCTGGTAGCTGCCAATTCTGCCGGCATTACGGAGACAGTCGATTTCGGCATGGGTGACAGGATCGCTGTCTTGGACGCGTTTATTGTGTCCTCTGCCCACAATCTTGCTATCTTTGACAAGAACCGAACCGATAGGAATGCCGCCTACTTGTTGACCGAGTTTGGCCTCAGCGATCGCAGCCTGCATAAAGTCGTCCATAATTTAATTTTCCTCTTATGCCCGAACTAGTATTGATGGATCATGACGGTGGTGTAGATGATTATCTCGCAACTATGCTACTGATGACGATGGAAGGAGTGCAAACTTTGGGAATTGTCGTCACTCCCGCCGATTGTTATGTTGAACCGGCGATTGGCGCAACCCGCAAAATTCTCGATTTAATGGGTTGTTCTCATATCCCCGTTGCAGAAAGCACAGTCAGAGGAATCAATCCCTTCCCTCGCCTTTACCGCCGCGATTCATTCATCGTCGATCATCTGCCAATTCTGAATCAAAATGAAACCCTCAAAACACCATTACTTGCCGAAACAGGTCAAGATTTTATGGTGCGGGTATTAAATGTTGCCCCCGAACCTGTAACGTTGTTGGCGACTGGACCATTAACAACAATAGCCGCCGCCTTAGATCATTCACCAGAGATTGAAGCCAAGATTAAACGAATTATCTGGATGGGTGGGGCGCTGAATGTGACAGGTAATGTGGAAAAAAGTTTAGAAGCTGGACAAGACGGTTCTGCGGAGTGGAATGCTTATTGGGACCCGATTTCCGTGGCGCGAGTATGGGAGACACAGATTCCGATTATTATGTGTCCTTTGGATTTAACCAATAATGTACCTGTCACTTCGGAATTGGTATACAAGATGGGGCGACAGCGTCATTATCCTTTGTCGGATTTGGCAGGACAATGTTATGCACTTGTGATTCCGCAGGATTATTATTTCTGGGATGTCTTGGCTACAGCTTACCTCGCTCATCCTGAGTTTTACGAACTGCGGGAGTGGGAAACAGAGATTATTACCACTGGGTTGACTCAAGGTCGGACTAAGGTACATGCCGGAGGTCGCAAGATTCAGGCAATGGATCAGGTTGATACAGAGCGTTTTTACAATTACATCTTACAGCAGTGGGCGAGGTGATTTAAGTGGCTTGTAGTGGGGCTTTGGTGCGCTGAAGCGCTACTACGAACCTTTGAGAAAATTCATGCCTAGGAAGATAGCGGAAACACTACCGGAGACACAGATTTCTCCAGTAGCAATTTTTGCCATCACTGATGTTAGCGGAACTAGCACAACTTCAATTTCTTCGGTTACATCTAACTCTTGTTGTCCTGATTCCATGACATTCTCGGCGATAAATAAATGGAGTTTATTGGTGTCTTTGACTGGATTGTCGTACAGTGTTGCTAATTTGGTGACTTTTGTTGCCGTGTAACCAGTTTCTTCTTTGAGTTCTCTGATTGCTGCTGTTTCTGGGCTTTCTGTAGTTGGGTCGAAAGTTCCGGCGGGTAACTCTAGTAAAATTTCTTGGACTCCGTGTCTGTATTGGCGGACAAAAACTACTTCTTGGTTACTTGTGATTGGTAGTATCAGTGCGACATCTGGTTTTATGATGACAAAATAATCATCAATGATTTTGCCGTTAGGTAGTTCTACTTCGTCTTGCCTCACCTTGCACCAGTAGTGATTGAAAGCAAGTTTTGATTTTAAGATTTTCCATTTTTGGATTTGCATAGACAAAGGTAATCAGAAGATGTATAAAATTTAATACCGCATCAATATACAAGCAAACGATAAAAATGTAACTACCCTAGCTAAGAGTCAATTATAGTTGACAAATTCAGCATCTACTCTCAAGTATAATTATGCAAATATTTGTAGAAAATTTTACAGTTAACAAGCGGTTTCCTCTAACTATTAGTCGCGGTACGACGGCACAGACAACCAATGTCTGGGTCAGGGTGGAACATGAGGGGATTGAGGGTTGGGGAGAGGCTTCACCTTTTGGGGTAGGGAATCATCGCCAATCAACTGAGATAATTACGTCCGCTTTGCACGCTGTTGCACCGCTGTTGCCATTTAGCCCGTTGAATCGGCAGGAAGTTGAGTCGGTGTTAGCTGCCTCTTCTTTGCCATCTGCGGCTGTGGCGGCGTTGGATGTGGCGATGTATGATTGGTTGGGAAAGTTTGTTGGGCTTCCTTTATGGCAGTTGTGGGGATTGGATAGGCAAGCGATCGCTCCTACTTCGGTAACGATTGGGATTAATTCTCCGGAGGGTGCTCAGCTGAGGGTGAGGGACTGGCTAGAATATACTGACGTGCAAATTTTTAAGGTTAAGTTAGGTAGTCCTGAGGGTATTGCTGCAGATCAAGCGATGTTAATGGCAGTACAGGAGGAAATCGGTACTCGCGATCTCTATGTTGATGCTAATGGTGGTTGGTGTTTGGAGGATGCCAGATATATGTGCCATTGGCTTGCCGATCGCGGTGTAAAGTATGTAGAACAACCTCTTGCCAGAGGACAAGAAAAAAGTTTATCCCAATTAACAGCGCGATTACCAATCCCGATTTTTGTGGATGAAAGTTGTTTTAATAGTTTAGATATTCCGGCACTAGCAAATTGCGTAGATGGGATTAATATCAAATTGATGAAATCTGGCGGTCTTACGGAGGCAATACGGATGGTACACACAGCGAGGGCTTGTGGACTGCAAGTGATGTTTGGTTGCTATTCTGACAGCGTCCTGTCGAATACAGCCGCGTCTCATCTATCACCGCTTGCTGATTATCTAGATTTAGACAGTCACCTGAATTTAACTGATGATCCCTTTAGTGGTGCATTGGTAAAAGAGGGGAGAGTTATACCAAATGATTTACCAGGTTTAGGGGTGCAACGCAGTGCGGTTAGCAGTTAATCAAAAAGTAGCTATTTTATTACATGAAGGAATTCGCGGCAGTCAGGGAAAAACAGGTTTAGCAATTCTCCGCTATACTGAAGCTCCTGTAGTCGCAGTCATTGATCGCCAATGTGCGGGAGAATCTTTGCCGGTATTAACGGGGATTAACCGTGATGTGCCCATTGTCGCCAGTCTGACTGAGGCGCTTAAGTATAAACCGCAAGTGCTGGTGATTGGAGTTGCGCCATCCGGTGGCAAGTTACCGGATGATTATTGGCAGGAAGTGAAGCAAGCTGTGGCGGCGGAGATGTCGATTTATAACGGTTTGCACACGCCTTTATCAACAGTGCCAGAGTTAAAAGCATTGCTCAAACCAGGACAATTGATTTGGGATGTGCGAAAAGAACCTGCTAATTTGACTGTTGGTAGTGGTTTAGCACGTACTCTTCCTTGTCGTCGGGTATTGACTGTTGGCACTGATATGGGTAGTGGGAAAATGTCCACTAGCTTGGAGTTACATTGGGCGTCTCGATTGCGAGGTTGGAAGTCGAAGTTTTTGGCTACAGGTCAAGCTGGTTTAATGTTAGAAGGCGATGGTGTTGCTTTAGATGCCGTGCGGGTAGATTTTGCTACTGGTGCTGTGGAACAGGTGGTGATGCGCTTTGGGAAGAATTACGAGATATTACAAATAGAAGGGCAAGGTTCGCTGTTACATCCCGGTTCTACAGCTACTTTATCGTTGATTCGCGGTTCGCAGCCGACGCAAATGGTGTTGGTACATCGCGCTGGACAAACTCATCTGCGAAATCAAACTCACATTGAGATTCCGCCTTTAAAAGAAGTGGTTAATCTTTATGAAACTGTCGCGAAAGCTGGCGGTGCTTTTGCACCAGTACCTGTGGTGGGAATTGCTTTGAATACAGCACACTTAGATGAGGCAGAGGCAAAACGAGCGATCGCGCAAACACATACCGAAACTGGATTACCATGTACAGATCCAGTCCGTTTTGGTGGTAATGAGTTGCTGGATGCTGTGATGGCAAAGTGAGTAGTTAGCGTAAAGAGCGCTGACTATTGATTTATAATCAAAGAATTCAACGCTCATGAGAATAAGGTTATGCTGTCACCCGAACTCAAAATTGCGTTACCTAGCACTGACGAATTACCCTGCTCGGACGATACACCTGTGGATAATGAGGATCAAAACTTTTTACCCAACTTGTTACTATTTTTGCTGAATTCGATTTGGACTAGTCGGATGGATTGGTATTTTGGTGTCGATATGGCAGTGTATCACACCACCGGAGTCAATCCCCGAGTCCCAGTGGTGCCAGATGGGTTTTTGAGTTTGGGAGTGGAACGCAAAAAGGGAGGGAAATCACGACGAAGTTATGCCGTCTGGGAAGAATCAGAAATAGTTCCCATCTTAA
>JBBQRU010000031.1:0-41462 GCA_038214545.1 Cyanophyceae cyanobacterium
GGCTAGCAGTACGAGTCTGTTTTAATTGTTTCTCTAAAAATTCTGCACTTTCTTCAATCACTATTTTTAAGCTACGAGCCATAAAACGCACCATAACATCCATTTATCTATTATATGCAACTTCACATAAAATTGGTATGAACTCAATTTGTTTGGACATTTTCTAGTTAGTCGCAACGGGAGCGAAGATATATTTTACTCTACAGCATAGGCTGTAAATTGACGTTTAAAGGGCGAGTAAAAGCCAATAACAATATCAGAATTAGGTACACCCAACTCAACTAACCTATCTGCAACAAGTTCCTCTGTACCGTTATATTGAATCCATATTTTCCCATTTAAAATATCAAAATGCATCACTGGACCAAAGACACGCTTATCCCCCTGCCAACCAACGTAAGTTAATTGATAATGGTCATGCTCCAAATCAAAAACTAATTCAGATTTGACAGGATCTTTTTCAGAACTACTTTGTGCATGTTCCGTTAAAATTTGTTTAATATGCTGCCGATATAACTCTATTTTATCCACTGCCGTATTTCCTCCTGTTTAGGGTCATAAACTATTAACTTAACTTGATAACGCTGAATAGCACGTTGGACAAAAGGAAGCTGAAAAAAGTCCAAGAAAGTTTCGGATGGAACTGCTAGATAAAGGATTCTATCTGGTTGATTTTCCTCCAATGCTTGACAATAATTGAGGTATTGACCGAGCGCTGTGTGAAATTCGTTAATATCAGAGCTTGCTATAAAACTTTTGATTTCAACCGCTATTTTTTCTGTATTTCGTTCTGCCGCAATAGCGCTTTCTGCCCCTAAATCTATATGTACTTTTACTGCTTCGCTAATACGAATTATCAATGGATCATTTGTAATTATCCACCCATCTTTAATTAAGGCATTTTTCATTTGTTGATGAAAAGCATCTTTAGCCATTAGTATTGTATGTTTGTGAGAGCGCTAATGTGTTTATGGTAATTATGCTTTATTTAGTTCTTGAAACAATTCCATTAATTTACGTTTGCGTCCATGCGCCTGTTCTAAATTTGAACGATAAGCAGACCACTCAGCTTGTTGTTTTAGTTGAAAATAAGCAGCTTGAACTTTCTTGAGCCATTTAACTGCTTCACTATAACGGTCAGCTTTGCCGTTGTCCATAATAGCTTCTGCCCGTGTTTTAGCGCTATTAATTACCCAATCAGGACGATGAGGAATTGCTGCTTCCATTACTCTATGCAACGATTCTGAACGATAGTAAGTGTCTCCTTTGACTATTTGAATAGCATCATCTATTAAACCTTCATGCAGAAAAATATCAACTTTTGCATCGTCAGCATGCCAACCTTTAGAATCTCGAAGCACTTGCAGTAAATCTTGTTTGACTTCTGACCAAATCTCCCCTGCTAATTGTTCCACATTAGTGTAATCTCGAAACGATGGGCGGATTTCAAAGGCAACGATACTTGATTCTAATGCAGTTGATATATTACCTAGTCCTTGGGCTAAATCGCTCGTCCAAGATGCAAACTCATACATGCAATCTGGTAAGCTTAATCCTGTCTGAGAAATTTCCAATGCTTCTGACAAATACCCGTCTTCACGCAGTATTTTGGCAAGGGCAAAAGCGGCTGCGGCTGTATCCATTTGAGTTTTAGCCACAGACATCACCTCTGAGACTCGCCCTAAAGCCGCTAACTGCGTTAGGTATTGCTGTGTCATTCCTTCCGCAAAAGCTAAGTTTAAATACTCTGTATAACGCTCTTGACGCTGAAGATAATTCAAGCGAATTAATGTTAAATCCGAGGCACAATCTGGGCGAGTATCACTGTAAAGCTGTGTAGAATCACCTCTCATTACTTGTTGCAGTGGTTCGTAATTCCAACCTTGGCGTAATGCTTCCAAACTCATGGCGAAATCTATATCAATTTCATCCTGCCATGATTCCAACAATGTTTGTAAATCTGTAGCTTCGGTTACGTTTCGATCTACAGATAAAATTGCTTCTGTCCATGCACGTTCTAGAGGTTCGGCGATTGAATAAGACTCGCCATCATAATTGGTTAGTTCATCCCATCCCTTTACATAGGTTGTAGTTATGGCTTCGAGAATAGCGATCGCATTATTCCCATCACCATTTTCTATAAATTCCTGCGCTTCTTCAATAATAGTAACTAATTCTTCGGAAAACGGGTCATCATCGCAGCCATTTTCCATTTCTTCTATACCATCCTTCAAAATCTGTCTGACTTGACTGCGAATAGATGCAACATCAATAGTACGACGAGGAGAAGGGGATTTTGCAGGGGGAGTTGGCAATTTTATGAAGTTTACTAAGTAGTCAACATCCTCGATTAATTCTGGGGTACTCTGCACCAATTCTTGAACTAAACGTTGAGTTTGTTGGTGGTCAAGACGATTGAATAACTGCTCGATAGTCGGACATTCTTCAATTATTTCCCATAAACGCAAACAGGTTAATAATGTGGCGACGATATGCTTGCACCAACCGTCGTAATTGTCAGCACAGCTACAGTTAGTAGAGGTAACTCCAGCAGCATCAAAATTAATACTGACTTTATGCGAGTCAATTTTGTTACCTTCAATTTTTGCTTTAATCGTATTGCCGCGTTTTTTCAGGTCAATGACTGCTCTGCGCCGAAAATAGTCTTCACCACCTTTGTAGGATGAAGTATTAGATTTATGACGAATTATTGCTTCTGTTATTGGTAGCATCGACATAGTATTTAAGAGTTTTATTTTCAGCCTATGCTAAAATCGTGTTGATTTTGCGAAGACATTAAAAATCTTCACTCAATATTTGCCATCGCTTTCCACAAATTGCGCCGCCGCTGGTGCTGTTTCCATTGCGCCAACAAACTTTGATAATTCTGTGGTGCCAACTCCTTCAGTGCGGACATCCATTCTGCATGTTTGGTATAATATGAGCCAGTGGACTTTTCTGGTTTGGGTACAAAGTTGTGTAAATTTTTTTTCCAAAATCTAAATTTAAAGTCATCTGTCCATTGGTTAATAGTAACTCAATTTGCTTGTAAAATAAATTGATTTTTACAACGAGAAAAGAGTATCTTAATTTATTGATGAGATTACTAATTCACTGAGACAGTTTAAGATTCTGAGCACGCTGTACAGTGAATTACCACGATTGCGAATATCGAAAATATCCGACGTGCCATATTGTGGCGTTTCTCCTTTGACTAATTTCAGGAAAATAAAACTGCCACCTGTAGTAATCAAGCCAAAACTAGGTTTATCTGAATGAGGATTACCTAACATATAAGTGAGGATTTGCGCCAGTCCTTCTTCAATCGAAAAAGCAGATTTTTTCGACTCAATAACCATTACCCAAAATTGGTCTTTTAAAACTAAAGTGTCAATTTTGCCTTTGATGATAGTTCCTTCATCTTCTAAAGCAATATCGATAGATTCTTCTGATTTAACATAAAAGGGAGCTAAATAAAAATTTGCAATAAACAGAATGGGATCGAGGATTGCCATTCTCACAACATCTTTTAGTAAAGGTGGGTAATTGAGCAGATTAAAATAACCCGCTTTGACTTTGTCTAAAAGTTGCTTGTCTAAATCTGTAATTTGTGGTAAATTTTCTTGCCACTCCGGAAAAAACTGATCGTCTTGAACTAGTTGAAGACCAAAATTGTCGATTAAGTAACGTAAGTCTACATCTTTTGCGGAGATTGTTTGTACCATAGCTTTCAAATTGAGGCTAATTTACACAACATGTACTCATTACTATTTTAGCTGGAATGGCACTAGGTGATCTGTGTATTTGATGGATTACAGGATATTAGCCTCGCGTTTGCAGGATTTTTAGCATATTACAATTTAGATTTTTTGGGGTTTGCTTGGGTATCTTGCGGAGTTAAAGGAAAAAAGTCATAACCAAGTTGAGTGTTAGTCGGTTGAACTTTGACTAAGAGCGCTTTGCCATTACGATCGCCTGATGGAAGAAACTCAATTTTTCCTGTAGCACCATTAGCGGAGAAATTGGGATTGTGCAGAATCGCTTGTAATTCCTGACGGTTGTAACTTTGCTGTAAACCTTGAATAACTGCTATAGTTGCATCATACGCCATCGCCGTCCGCCAATTGACCGTACCACCCCAGAGTGTTCTGGCATTTTCAGCAAAAGGGTTCCCAGGAGTTGCGCTTGGATGCCAAGGTACTGCTAGCACTAAGTCATTAATATTTTCTTGTCCGGATTTAAGAGTTAGTGACGTATACAGTGTTGGACTACCAAATAGTGCTAATCGTCCTTTATTTGCGGCTGCAATCTCTAAAGCTTTCTCTATTCTGTCTACATGCGGTGCCAAAACCAAGCTATTAGCACCAGCACTCACAGCTTCGGAAATTACTTTTTGCGGCTCTAATTTAGCTGCTGATAAATCACAGGCTATCGGAATATATTTGCCATTTTCAGCAAAAATTGCTGATTGTAATTCAGTGACAAAAGATACATTGTCTGGGGCTTGTTGATCGACGCAAATGGCAATATTAGATTTGCGAATCTGAATCATGTAATGAACTAGGGGATCGGCAATAAAACGAACGCTAGGAATGCTGCGAAAGATATAAGCACCGCATCCTGAAAGGTTTTGAGCATAACTAGTCGGTGACATCATGACTAATTTACCTTGCTCATAAATTGGACAAGCCGCAAGCGATGCATTACTAGCATTATGCCCAATCACAGCGATGATATTTGGATCGTTAACAAAGTCTGTGGCTAATTTTTTCGCAATTGTGGAATCGTTTTCGTCATTAGCGATCGCTACCTGCAATAACTTACCATTAATTCCCCCATGCTGATTCGTCTCTTGTTGAGCTTGGGCAACACCACGTAATATTTCTTGCGCTACATTCAAGTTACTACCAATGGGAACACTTACAACAATTTTGGTTTGACTAATATTACTTGTGACCGGAGAGTTGTTAAAATAAATTAATCCTTCCGGGTCGTTAGGATGAGCTTTTATGGAAGCTTCAAATTGCACATGAGCCGTATATAAGTCTTTATTCGCAAATGCCTGCACTCCTGCTTGTTTATTGGGATTAGTTTCCGCAGTGACTAAAATTTTTTCTCCCAAACTGAGGCGATCTTGGTTATTGGTATTGTCGTTTTCTTGAGGTTTTTTCAAACCGCTGAATAATGCTGTTAAAATACTTCCAATTGTTACAGCAGTTATTAATAAAGATAAAGCTAGTATTCCTGTAGCTTTTTTGGGTTTACTCTGGGTCATAACTATTTTTTCAAAAATAACGATAATCTTGCGCCGCTTACTTATAATTCAAGTCTCAGCCCAAAGATTACGGTTTTATATGAAAATCTTTACATTATGCCTTTTTGATGATTCAAAGCGCTTAATGACTGTATCAAATTTTACATCACACTGTTTTTAGTCAATGCTGCAATTGCCACTACCAAAGCATTAGATATATGGATAAAATGTAAAAACTAAGATTTTCTGTAAATGTGAGAGAAAAATTGTTAAGAAAAACCTCGATACTTTGAGAGATGGAATTCAGCAGTTGGGGATTATTGAAACTGATTTGAATGATGCAGCAGTTACAGCAGTTAAGCAAGCAATAGATATTCAGGAACATCAAGCAGCTCAACTCCAAGAAATTGAGGAAATCACTGAAGTTGCTTCCGATGTAGAAGCTTTAAAAGCCCAATAATTTAAATTGAATTTTCCTTCCTCACTTCTTCCCAGGGAGATCCTTCTCAAGCTATATGGGTACTACATACCTTCACAGTACCTATTTAATAGGTACTACACACCTCACAGTACCTATATAGTGGGTACAGTACCTATATCTTGTGCCAACGTGCATCTGGTCCGCGCCCAACACATTCGATCTGCCCTGTCTCTCAATTTCTCATCGGCCATGACCTGATACTTAGAATTTTTTATTTTCCTATGATATTGTCATATTTAGCTTATAGCAATCAAATGCGAGTAACGCACTTAAGCGAGAAAACCCTCGCGCACTAAAGGCAATACATTTCGCCCAATATTTTCGCACTCTTCTAAATGTGGATAACCAGAGAGAATAAAAACGGTAATCCCCAAATTGATGTATTCTAAAAGCCGGTCGGCTACTTGTTGGTAACTACCGACAATTGCCATTCCTGCGCCACTCCGCACTATGGCAATTCCCGCCCATAATAAAGGTTCCACATACCAATTTTCATCAGCACTACCGCGTAATTCCCATTGCCGACTTTGACCGACACTTTCGCGTCGAGTATTGGGAAAATCTGTCTCTCTGCCTTTTTCTAATGTTTGCGGTTTGACTTGAGAAATCATTTCCTTCGCGGTAACTCTTGCTTCAGCTTCAGTTGGTCTTGCAACTATATTTATCCGCAAACCGTAGCGCACTGCTTTAGTCCGTCCGCAAGCAGCCACTAATTGTTGCATCTCCATGATTCGTTGCTGAATCTGCTGTCGCGTTTCCCCCCACATGAGGTAAACATCGGTGAGTTCGGCGCTAACTTGTAATGCTAAAGCACTCGCTCCGCCAAAATAGTATAGAGGACCACCCGGTATTTGCGGTAAGGTTTCTAATCTTGTTTGTTTAAGCTGATAAAATTCACCTTCATAATCAAAGGCACTCGTACTCGACCACAAACGGCGACAAATTTGCATAAATTCTCGCGTCCGCAGATAGCGCGAATCATGGTCTAAATAGTCACCATACATTGCTTGTTCAGCCGGTCTACCACCTGTGACAATGTTGAGTGAAAGCCGACTATTGCTAATTTGTAAGAGTGTCACCGCCATCTTGGCGAACACTGGTGCTGAGTAGAATCCTGGACGAACTGCGACCATTGCCGTGACTTTTGATGTCAGTGCTAAGGTTGCTGTGGCTAAAGTCCAAGCTTCGAGAATGTGATTATTGAAACCCATCCCAATCAGCAGTTGGGAAAAGCCAAAGCGTTCTGCTGTCTGAAAAATCTGCACAGCGTAATCAAGACTTGGAGGACGTTCCCACGTTGGTAAACCTAAATAAAATCCATCACCGGAGACAGGAACGCACCAGTTAAATTCTAGTCGTGGTTTGAGTGACATATAAATTTCTGTAATTCTAACTTGGGAAAGATGCTCTCAGCATACATATTTAGCTGCTGGTTTCCCGCGATCTCTGTTTAGTCGCACAATAAAACAAACATGAGATAGTATTGCTGCTAACCAGTGGGTATTGCTTGTACTAATAAATACAAAAAAGATAGAGTTTGCACGTATTCAAGATGCTGGTGTCTCCTGGTACCACGTTTCCTAAATCAGTGGATATTGGTTTTTAGCTGGCAAGGAGCGCCATTTTGTGCGATCGAGATCTCACTATTATTTCGGATATATAAAGCTAAGCTCAATCCATATGTAATAAAAATCACTATTATTTCGGCTGAAAAAAGTTAGCCTTAACTTATGGAATGAGTTAAAAAGCAAACCAGACACCAAGATCGGCTTTCAAGCTGTATGAGGTGAGGTTTGTATATCAGCTACGCTTATGAGTTCTCTGTCGCTAATGACAAGATCTCGCTTTGAGCAGATTTAAAATTCTCCCAGGACTGTTATGACTACCAACTCAACTATTAAGAACTCTGGTCTATTGAGTTTTGTCACTTCTAGTCCATTCTGCAATCAGGTCTTGAGTTTGCTACGGCTAACTCTGCTGACGATAATAATTAGTTTCATCTGGCTACCTGGACTTCCTGTCGCTTCATCATTTGCGATGACTGCTACTCCGATTGCCGTTACTTCCACCGAAGGCTCACGCCTAAGTGCTCTGATTGCTTGCTTACCTGAAGAATTAAGCCATCCTAGCCTCAAACGTGCTTTGAATGAAATGAGCGACGATCAGCTGGAGCGAGCTTTTAGTCTCAAGGCTAACCCAAAACTAAGTCAAGCGGAAATTGAGTTGAAAATCTGTATGAACCTTAAAGGATTCATCGATTAGTCAGTCCGATTACTATTTACAGCTTCATAATTACCATACGGAGATAATGTTGATGATGACAGTTTCTTCAGCGCTTATAGCGTTTCAGGGTGACATTTCCAATGTGTTATCGACAGCGCCAGCGTTGACATCTAGCCAATTCAATTTAGTTTACAACGCCTTCTCGTTTGCGATCGCCGCGATGTTCGCGTCAGCCCTATTTTTCTTCAATGCTCGATCTCAGGTTGGAGAAAAGTATCGAATAGCCTTACTTGTATCCGGAATTGTGGTCAGTATTGCTGGCTACCATTACTTCCGAATCTTCAACAGTTGGGATGCGGCATACATTTTACAAAATGGCGCGTACACCCCAACTGGCGCACCTTTTAATGATGCCTACCGCTATGTGGATTGGCTGTTGACTGTACCGTTACTATTGGTTGAAGCAGTTGCAGTACTCGCGTTGCCAGTGAAAGAAGCAAGACCGTTGCTGATCAAACTAGCGCTGGCTTCAGTCGTCATGATTGCCACTGGTTATCCAGGCGAGATTTCTAGCGATCTGACCACCCGTCTCATCTGGGGTGCAGTCAGTACAGTTCCCTTTGCTTACATTATCTATGTATTGTGGGTTGAGCTGTCCAAATCCCTTGTCCGCCAGCCTGCATCTGTACAAACATTAATCAGCAACATGCGTTTGCTGTTGTTGTTCTCTTGGGGTGTTTATCCGATCGCGTACCTATTACCAGCGTTGAACATTACAGGCGCGACGGCGAATGTAAGTGTTCAAGTTGGTTACACGATCGCAGACGTTTTGGCAAAACCCCTCTTTGGGCTTTTAGTTTTTGCAATTGCGGTTGTCAAAACAAAGGTTGACCAAGAAAGTGCTGGTGTGCCTGTCACTGCAGGAAAAGCACCTGAACTTGGTATAGTTGCAGATCCTTCTCAAGGTTAATAATTGTCGATTATCAACTCCCATCGTTAAAGAGCACTTCTGTGATGGGGGTTGATAATCGCAACGGTTCTGAACCTATATGTAAATCTTCTATTTTTCTCCTTTATTAATCTGCTAAAACTTGACCTTTGGTTTCAATTACCCAAGGAATAAAAGTGAGTCCAATGAGGGGGATAAAACCCACCCAAAATAATGTCTGAATCGCTGTATTCGTGCCTTGAGAGGCGATTCTACCAACAATAAAAGGACCAGCCGCCGCAATGATGCGTCCGATGTTGTAACAAAAACCTGCTCCAGTCGCCCGGAGTCGAGTCGGAAAAAGTTCTGGTAAATAGTAAGTAAAACTACCGAACACACCAAAAACACTCAAACCGATGCCGAAATACATATAAAGGCGTGTTTCCGGAGCTAGTGGTAGTCCAAATGTCGCCAGGATAGAAGCACCGGAAAGGAGGAAGTAAATCACAAACATCTTTTTCCTGCCCAAATATTTAGCCGCCGGAATCGTCAGTAGTGTCCCAATTAACCCGCCCACATTAAAGCTATTACTCGCCACCACCTTCCATTGTTCCACAAGTAATAAGATTCCCGCCTCATTCAAACCTTGAGCCGTTGCCGCTGTGCGAGCCAAGCCGGTTGCAACTACCGGAATAAAAGCATTACAACTCCACCAAGTCAGCAAAGCAGTCAATGACATTAAAAAACCGCTGCGGGTCAAAGGCAAATTTTTACGGTTGAAAAGTTCGCTAAGTTTAGGAGGAGCAGATGTAGCCGCTACGTTCTGCCAACGTTCTGGTTCTTTGACGAATGAGCGTACCAAAAAGGCGGCACCAGCAGGAATTAAACCGCACAAAAATACATAGCGCCAAGATGTCGTCGGATCTCCAGCAAATAATACCCCAGCAATTTGGTAATTGAGATAAGTTGCCAAAAATAAACCTGCTGATGCCGAAGTGTATAAAAGTGCGCCTGCTTCCACCCGCGCTTTTTCTGGCATTACTTCTGCTACCATTGAGGCTCCTGCCGCCCATTCACCGCCGATACCTAAACTAGCAACTATCCGACACAGCATCAAAACCCAAATATTCGGTGCAAAGGCACAACTGGCAGTTCCCAAAGCATACAGTAGCATTGTCAGTAATAGGGTTTTACTTCGTCCGATCCGGTCAGCCAGTTGACCAAATATTACCCCGCCAACAGCCCAACCAAGCAATAGCACAGAGGTTAGCAGTCCAGTCCAAAATAATGTGGCTGATTTTGCTTCAGGTGTGCCAATTGTCAAGTGCAAAAGTGTGGGTACGCAGTTAGGCGCAACATAATTGAATAGTATGCCGTCAAATATATCAAAGCCCCAGCCTAACCAAGCGGCGAACAGCACAGTCCATTGGTAACGATTTAAACGCCACATATCTTTTCCTACTTAAATGTATATTCAACTCACTAACACTCTTTATTCACTCGGGCGAGGTTTAATTACGCAAAAATTGCCACTATAGTCATATTTAGACATTTTTGCCATTGGGCTACTGTGAATACTAAGATAATTGGTTGGTAGTGCAAACACATATTCACCGCACTCTCCGCCACTACTACTTGCATTACTTCAGATAGATTGCTTTGCTAGTTTGTAAAGTTATACCATTTTTATATAAGGATGCACTCTCATAACTGATGGCAAACAAGTAAGCGGATATGCTGGGGAACGATGTAACCCACTGGAACCCACCCATCTTGAGACATACGGAGTATCAGATATTGCTTATGTCACTTGTGATGGTATCAGGATATTGTTGGGCATTAATCAGCTAATTTGTGAAGGCTAGTAAGTTGCAATTAACTTAACTAATTGATGAACTAAAAACTAAGTTTTGTAGCTAATTATTATTGTCACCTATAGAAAATGTGGGATGGATTACAACTGCTACTATTCATAGAACGGGACTAGTATGGAATATTTATGGTCGTTTCAAGTTTGAATTTTTTAGGTGTTGGATACTCAATAGTGAGTTAAATATTTTATGGTATATGTTGTATGTGTGCTCACTGAACCGCAATGAAGAATATTGTATATTTTGGAGAATTTCTTATTTAATTTTTATTAGTAATACTTAGGAGTCGAGAGTGAATTATTCTGATTTAATACATAAAGCAATGATGCTAGTGGCGTTGGCGATTGCTGCGAATTTAGATAATTTGGGTGTTGGGATTGCCTACGGTATCGGACGCGATCGCATCTCTAATTTTTCCAATTTTTTGATTGCATTGTTATCAGCAGGCTTGACTTTTATTGCCATGATGTTTGGTAAATGGCTGCAACATATCTTAGCACCTCAAGTTGCCAACGACTTAGGTGCAGTAGTAATTATGGGTGTGGGAATTTGGGTTTATTGGGAATCAGCCGCCAATCAAGTTTGGTCGCTAATTACCAGAACTTTGGTAAAATTCCTCAAGTTTCTCTTTCCTCGCTTAACTCAAAAACAGCGAAAAATGGAACGCAGTAGTGACAACGATGCGCCCACAAAAACGCGTAACACTCAATCTTTGCGGTTTATTAACCTCCAAGAAACCTTGATTCTCGGAGTATCACTGGCTTTAAATGCGATGGCGGGAGGTTTTGGTGCTAGTTTATCTAATCATAGTGCGGTGATAACTTCCGTGGCAATTGGGGTGTTCAGTTATCTAACCATTGATTTAGGTCAAAGATTAGCCAAAAGTTACCTCAGCCGTTCTCTCGGCTCACTGTCTCAGAAGGTCGCCGGTTTATTATTAATTTTGATTGGGGTGTACGAATTATTTATATAATGCGGAAAATCTTGTATAAATGTAGTAGAAATTTACAAGCGTCTAAACAATGGTAAATAAAAATTCGATTATCTTAGGGATGTTAGTTTTTGTGCCCATTTCCCTGGTTGCACAATGGCTGCATTTAAATCCGATAGTCATATTTATTACTTCGGGACTAGCAATTATTCCCTTAGCCGCTTCGATCTCTCACTCAACTGAAGCGATCGCGACTGTCATTGGTCCAACCGCAGGTGGTCTACTAAATGCGACCTTTGGTAACGCCACAGAGATGATTATCTCGATTGTGGCTTTACGCTCTGGTCTGGTGGATGTTGTCAAAGCCAGCTTAACTGGCTCGATTATCGCTAATTTGCTACTAGCATTAGGTCTGGCTATTTTCTTAGGTGGGTTGCGTTTTAAGGAACAAACTTTTCAGCCGGCTGTAGCTCGCATGAATGCGTCTTCTTTGACGCTAGCGGTAATTGTACTGATGACCCCAGCGGCGATGCAACTCACCTCTAAGGATTTGCCGCTCGCCACAATGAATAACTTCTCTTACGCCTCTGCTATTTTATTACTGACATTTTACTGTCTGATGTTGTTTTTCTCCATGAAAACTCATAGACATCTATACTTACTAGAAGATTCTGAAGCCGAGATTTTAGAACCAGGTGAACCAAAGGTAAATATTGGCAAACAAGTTGCTCTTTTGTTAGCATGTACGCTAGTTTTGGTTTTTGTCTCCGAAATTTTAGTAGAAAGTATCGAAAAAGCGATTTCTACTCTCCATTTGACGGAATTATTTAGTGGGGTGATTCTGATTCCAATTTTCGGCGGGATTGTCGAATATATTACTTGTGTGACTTTCGCCGTCAAAAATAAGATGGAGTTGGCTGTTGCTGTCGCTATTGGTTCTAGTTTACAGATAGCTTTGTTTGTTGCGCCAAGTCTAGTTTTGATTGGTTGGGTGATTGGTCAACCAATGAATTTATACTTTAATTTGTTTGAAATTGTCGCTGTCGCAATGGCGGTCATCAGTACAAACTCCATTAGCACCGATGGTCGGACTAACTGGTTAGAGGGTGTTTTACTACTAATAACTTATGCTGTCTTGGGTATAGCATTTTATTTTCATCCTTAGAGAGGAGTGGAGGAGTGCTCTTGAGTGGGAGAGTGGGGGAGTGCTTTTGAGTGGGGGAGTGCTTTTGAGTGGGAAATAATCAATGATGAAAAGAACATTTTCAACATTCAACATTCAACATTCAACATTCAACATTCGATATTTTACATTCAACATTCAACATTCCTCCTCCCCCACTCTCCCCCTCAAGAGCACTCCCCCACTCTCCCACTCTCGGTCAGTTGAGAAAGTGGTAACTCTACTACAATTATTTTCTGTGCGATCGCTTATTATTAATTTTTATATTTTTTAGAACGTGCGGAAGTCGTTTCATGTTGTCAACTAGGATTATATTTCTACTTTTTTTTCCTGCTTGCTTAAATGTACTGAGGGAGGTTATTTGGGGTCAGGAGTTGACTCACCAACTATTATATTTAGGAATGTTTTTATTTTGTATAGAGCAAGCGAGTATGGCTGCTCAGGATTTGCGACAAATTACTGGTGCGACTCAGCGAGTCAAAGACATCCGCCTAAATACCTTTTTTATAATTACTATTACCACGATTTTTATCGAGATTGTCGGTTTTTATGCTGCTCCGGTTTCTTTCGGCTGGGGTTCTATTATAATTTTACTAAGTCAGGTTTGGTTCAACTTATTTGCAGGCATAAAAATTGATTTATTGTCAGAAAATACAATTCAAATATGGAAGGTTACGGAACGCTTCCCTGTGTTGATTGCTGACATCATCGGACTATTATTAGTTAGCTTGTGGATGTTGCAAATCGGCTCACTATGGATAAATTGGATACTTTTTGGGATGCCGATTATTTACTGTAGTATCAAATTAGTCTTATATCTCCGACCC
The DNA here is from genome assembly GCA_038214545.1 of Cyanophyceae cyanobacterium. Taxonomy (GTDB): domain Bacteria; phylum Cyanobacteriota; class Cyanobacteriia; order Cyanobacteriales; family Nostocaceae; genus JBBQRU01. Next base: position 13,699 of record JBBQRU010000031.1, read on the forward strand.
TTATTTAAGGGCGAGGAAGAAATATATAGCCAAGGTTCGTAGTTGCGCTTTAGCGCAAAGGTTCGTAGTTGCGCTACCTTCGGGAAGCTTCGCGTAGAGAGCGCTTTAGAATAGGCGTGCGCTGAAGCGCAACTACGAACCGATAAGTGCTTAAGGAGTAATTGGCGGCTGAGCTACGGGTGCGGCTTCTGGGGGTGGTGCAGGTCGGCGGATATCGCGGACGATTGAACGAGCACTGCGGAATTGTTGCTTGACGGAGGACAGGTTTTTCTTCGCCCAGGCTTTGAGGTCGGGGTCATCTCCTTGCAAGGCTACGCGTCCATATAAGGATTCATCGCGAGTACGATCTTCTAGCATTTGGCGCATGTAGGCGCGGTCAAATTCATTCCCAGAAAATCTCGATAAATTTTCCATCTCTAAGCGATTGGTATTACCCATACTTTCAGGTATGGCAATCCCTTTCCGACTAGCTAGCTGTTTAATTTGATTATAAATTTTTGTATTGTCGCGCACCATCTGCTGGGCGTAACTTTTCACATCTTCGTTTGTACCTTGCTGGACTGCCATTTGCCCAAGTTGGATCGCCGCGATCGCATTCTCCGCCGCTTCAGCCACAAATTCTTGGTCTAAAACCGTATTCTGTTGACTTGACTGGCTAATTTGGGCAAGCTGAGCGACTGCGGGATTTTGGTAAGCCGCAAATGTCGATAAGGCGATCGCTATACTAGAAGTTATGAGTGTTTTTCCGAGCATGGTTAATTAACTGTATAAGATGAAAGCGAATCGCCAATTCTTGCAGACAACAAATTTAGATGAGCTAAATTAAAATCATATCATTGTTCTTTTTTCTATAGTTATGTGGCTATTGCTCAGACTGATAGACTTTGAGTTGAGCGCGTAGTTGGGCAATTTCCTGAGCCATATCCAATACCATTGCAGCTCCCACCACATTCAGTCCGAGGTCTTGACGCAAACGTTGAATTTGAGCAATCCGGCTAATATGTCGCTCTAATAACATCGCGCCAATCGGTTCAATCAGTCCCAACTGGATAAAAAATTCGACCACAGTAACTGAAGTTGCAGTCACCTTTGCCGCATACTCAAAGGTATATAATTGCTCACCTTCCGAGGTAACTACCATCCGTGAAAGACTAAAGGTCATAATGTCACATTCTCCAAATGGGTACGGGGATTAAAAGTGCTTTGAGAGTAAATTTTTTCATAATATTCCCGCTCATTATCACTTAGTTCTTTGGGTGAAACAATTTGTAAGTTTACGATTAAATCGGTACGTCCACCTTTAGGCTGTGTCCAGCCTTTACCACGTAATCGCAGAGATTGTCCACTCCGCACTCCGGGAGGAATTTTCATTTTCACCTTGCCATCGGGAATGGGTACTTCGATTTCTGTGCCTAATACCGCTTCATCTGGTCTAATGGGCACATCGCAGGTAATATTGTCATCTGCGAATCGGAAGAATGAATGAGGTAACACTTCTATTGTTAGGTATAAATCACCCCGTTGTTGGGAAAAGGGGCTAGGGCGACCTTTACCTTTGATACGGACACGACTACCTGGTTTTGCGCCAGCGGCGATGCGGACGTTAATTGTTTCACCATCTAATTGCAGCCGCTTTTGAACTCCGTGAAAAGCTTCAGCAAAAGTTAAAGCGATCGCTGCTTCTGTATCAGGTGCCGGAGACTGACTGCGTCCGGCAAAATCGTTAAATCCTGTGGCGTCACCACTGCGGTAACTAGATGTTCGCCCAGATGGCTGACGATTGAACATCTCCTGAATAAAATCATCAAAGTTGCCATATTGGTCAAAATCAAAGCCTGCAGGATCGGCGGCAGCATTTCTCGGAGTTGTACCGCGTTCCGCCGCTTGCTGCCAATACTGACCATATTCATCGTATTTTTGGCGTTTTTCAGGATCTGACAGTACTTCTTGGGCTTCGTTAATCTCTTTAAATTTTGCTTCCGCTGCTTGATCTCCAGGATTCAAGTCAGGGTGATATTGACGCGCTAATTTACGGTAAGCCCGCTTAATCTCTTCTGGGGTTGCGGTTTTGCTCACTCCCAAGATGGCATAGTAGTCTTTGAAATCATTGGCAGATGGCATGAGCTTGGCAAAATCCTAGACTTTGGATTGCATCAGAGTTAAGTTTGCTGTTGCCGCTTTAAGTTAACAACTAGATAAAATACCTACCTCAATCAATGGGAGGATAGTTGCCGAAACGTACTTTCTTATTTATTTTTCATGTCACTGTGACACGGAGTCGGGAGCAAATATGTTGTTTGCGATCGCTCTCCCCAATAAAATCAACCTACGATTATAGATGCAGTTACAGGTTCATGAAAAATAATTGCACCCACTCGCAGTACTGGGTTTGGTATAGTGGAAATATGCAGATAGTACCGTCAAATATCGCTCTTACATGAGGGGCAATCAGAATGGTTCTCCAAATCCCATCCCCGAAAACAGAATCAATTGTAACGTGGGAAGCTTTGCCTGCCGACTTTGTATTACCCGATGATCCTGTGGAAAATATTCAACAACCGTCCCTCGCAGCTGCTCTAAGTGAAGCATTGGGAGCCGCTGGACGCCTTCTGCCAGAGATGTTGATTGGCTCAAATTTTGGGCTAGTCGCTACCGTGAAGAAGAAGACTGTGGTCAAAGCACCTGACTGGTTGTATGTGCCGCAAGTGTATCCTGTGGGTGAGGGCATTGTTCGCCGCAGTTATACTCCTAATTTAGAAGGATCTCCGGTTGCGGTAGTAATGGAGTTTCTCTCCGATACAGATGGCACTGAACTATCGAGTCGAGGAACCCCACCTTACGGCAAACTCTACTTCTACGAACAGATTCTGCAAGTGCCTACCTATGTTACTTATGATCCCTATGAACTTAATTTAGAAGTGCGCCACTGGCAAAATGGACGCTATGTTTTGTCGGCAGCAGATGAACAAGGACGAGTGTGGATTCCGGAGTTGAATCTGTTTCTGGGAATTTGGTCGGGAGAACGTTTCCAGCAGACCATGAACTGGCTGCGCTGGTGGGATAAGGCAGGTAATTTGCTGTTGTGGAGTGCGGAACGGGAAGAACAGGAACGCCAACGGGCGCAACAGGAACACCAACGGGCGGAACAGGAAAGCCAACGGGCGGAACAGGAACACCAACGGGCGGAACAAGAACGCCAACGGGCGGATGCATTGGCGGCTAAGTTGCGCGAGTTGGGAGTTGACCCAAATCAGATAATTTGAACAATACCTACCTCAATCAATTGCTGCGACCCATTTAAGCTTGATTATTCACTAAGTTAGCCATAACTTGGACTTTGCCGAGTTCGACGACTAAACGCTGGGCTTGGTGTTTGTAGAGTGGTAAATCTAAAGTAGCAGGGATATGTCTCATAAATTTCTTCGCGGTTTGCAAATCGCAGCCGGAAATGCGAGCGATAATCGCTATACCTGTAAATTCCCCGGCTTGTGATGAAACTTTTTCTATACGTACTAACCAGTTTTTGCGGCTACTAATTCCATTTTCTACTCGTTGGAGTCCATCGATTGTGGCTAAAACAACTAAGCGATCGCCTACTTTCAACTGTATATCATCTGACGGCATTAATCTTGTCTCGCGATCGCGAGTATGGAGTATCGGAACGACACCGTAACCATAAGCAATTTCCGCTAGTAATTTCCCATTGAGAGTGTCTTCGTCGGTTATTTGATACTCAACAACCATTGTAGTTTGGTTATTTAAGCGGAACAAGCTGAGCACATTTTCGCCAAAAGCCGCAGCGGCGAATGCTTCTGCAGCTAGCGCATAAACTCCTAAAACCCGAGCATAAGGTAACAGTTTGGCAATATTTTCACTAAAGCGAGGATCAAAGGTGCGAATAACTAAATCAACTTTCGGGTTAGCTGCATGTGCCAGCAAAGCAATTTCTAGATTAGCAATTTCATCATCGCTGACAGCAATAATACTTTTGGCAGTGGTAATATTTACCCGATTTAAGGCGTCTTTAATATTTCCGATAATCAAAGGCATATGCGGTAATATCCCTGGTTCGGCTTCGGTGGCGTTAATCCCTACTAACGGTTGCTGCATATCTTGCAACAGATTGGCGACACGCTGACCCAGCCGACCCAGACCAATCAAAACTACATGACCAGATTTCGGTACTGGTGGACGACGGACAAATTGAAAGCGTGCAGCTAAAACGCGTTCGGTTAGTAGGGCATAGAGAATCCCGATAAAAACTGTACCGGCAACAGTTAAGCTAATGCTAAATAGATGCAACCACCAAGGAATCGGAAAAGGTAGCTTTAACTGCCCAAACATGTTGTCGTAACCGCCGATACTCAACACCAAAGAGACATTAATCGCATCCTGCAAGCTGATCTCTGGGTATTGCCACTTGTACAACACCATGCCGCAGACAAATAAACTCAACATGACGATACCGCAAACGATCGCCACGCGCTGACTTTGTCTACCTTCAAGCCAAAACTCTGTAAATAAGTGTCCGAGATTTTGCCACTTAATGTCCATCGCGAACCACGGAGTAGAACTCTGCGGACGATTCAAAGGTTCCGAGTGATTTTCAGTTGCTTCAATATAAGCAATTATATCTCCCTCTAAAACTCTTGCCTCTGGCTCCCAATGATAAAATGGTTTGGGTAACGGTTTAGCTGCTCTGCCGTGGGTTAACACTCTTCGCTGAGAATTGTTGAGTTCAAATAGCGAAGCGCGATCGCACCAACGATGAGTCGGATCGATTTTTACGCGCACCACTCGCAAAAAACGATTATCTAAAGAGAAAAACCCTCTAGTTTCACTCCCCAAAGCGGCTAAAGCAAAGCTTTTAGCTGGTAACTGCGTAGGTTCAAAAGCCGCAAAATTACCGAGACTTTGACTTAAAATTTCATTGAGGTTGGTTTGCGCTGAACGAATCACTAAGCGGACGTTGGGATTGATCGCGCGTGCAGCGAATGCGCCAGCAATATTCACCTGCTCATTACTAGTAACTAAAAGAATCGCCCGACAAGAGCGGATTCCGGCGATTTCTAACATTTTTGGCTGACGACAATCACCAACCACAAAAAAGTCAATTAATTCCGGTAAGTGAGGAATTTCCCAATTTTCAATTTCTGTCAGTTCAATGGCATTAACTTTTGCCCCAAACTCTTTAAGTATAGATACACAAGACTGTCCAAGATTTCCTAAGCCACAGACGAGGAAATCTGCCGTTGGTTCATTCCGTGCCATATTTCACTATGTATACTGATGATTTATTCATTAAAAGTTATATTCATTCCTGAAAAATTTAGATATTTAAAATCTCAAGGGTGCTTTAGCCATAAGTTGCCTGAAAATAAATGTAGTTTATAATACTTTTTATCGCCTTAGGTGATTAATTGATGATTTGGAGGATATAAATGGGAGCGAAGGCTGCTGTGTTTGTTCGTCGCACTGGGGCGTCGGGCGCGGGACATGTGGGTTGGGCATTTGAATATAGCGATCGCACTTTTAATGTCGGTGCGGTTGAAAATACTGATGGTTATCCATTAGATGGCCCTAAAGATATGGCTTTCTGGGCGGTGAAGACCTCACAGATTGTTGCACCGATGAAAATTCTTAATTATGATGAGTTTAAAGTAATTACAATCCAGCAATCTAGCCCGGATTATGCTTGGCAGATGGTGGAATGGGTAGGTAATCATTGGTACTCCTTTGCTAAGTATAATTGCATGGATAGTACTTATGATGTACTGAGAGCTTTTGGCGTCAAAGATTTACCTCCCCCAAATCTGAATTGGTTACCTAATGCCTGGTTTGATAAGATTGTCGGAGATCACTACAAAGTTCACTTAGTGAATCTCCCGGCGGCGGCAGCAACAATGGAAACTCTTGCTGTCCCCTTATCAAAATATAGTAGCCCTCCCGCATGGCGAGTTCCCAAAACACCTGAATTTCAGGAGTTGGAAAATTCTCTAACTACTAAGAAATAATCCTAGCAGCGCGTTCGCTGCTGAAATTATTTAGCCTCAGTGGTATTACTTAATTTCTGTCCGTTCGCTCATTTTGTCCTCATGAGAAGTAATTATGTCTTACACAGGTTAACTTCGAGCATATAAAGTGATTCAGGCATTTTCATCAATGAAAGAATCTGTTTTTGAAGGTCGTTAATAGGGGTAATAAAAATAGTGGAATCAGGGAGAAAGTAAAGAGTTATGTTACAAAAAGACTTAAGCATTTGTTCGGCAGAAGGGCTTAATGTTTTTCGCTTTGGATTACCATCGTAAAGACCAGCCAAAGTTTGTTGAGTTTGCTGGAGTGCCTGCCGTACCACAAACTCCATGAGGGTAAACACCCGCAACGCAATGGTCAGCAAAAACATTAAGCCTGCAATCCGGTCTTGATTCTGGAAGTAGATTGGCAGGGCGGGCAAGGAACCCCTCTTAAACCGATGAAAACCTCGCTCCAAGAGCCATTCATCCCGATAATAGATCACTGCTTGTGGTAGGGTAAGTTTAGTGGTGGATGCATTAGTGACATACAGTCGCCACCCCGCCAACTGCTCTGCCATCTCAATAGCGGCTCTTTGACGCTGGATCTGAATTTGAAGACGTACCCGCCTGACTTGCTGTTTTGGAGATTTTGCAGTGGGGCGTCCCCGTCCGATATGGCGGATTTCAGTCAAGATTTCCGCTGTGATTGTTACTGAGAAGAACTCACTAACGCGGTGACGTTTGAGGATAGTTTCCACTTTCTGGTTAAGTAGCTCTTGGTCATCTCCGGGTTTGTCAGCGAGTTTCTCTAAGGCAGTTTGAGCTTGGTTAATGCGTTGCTGTTGACCACGTATGGCAGCAGACGCGAGGCTTTTCGAGTAGACTACTAAATAGCGTTCATGCCACCGTACCCACTTGTTTGTTTCTGGATTGAGCCAGAACTTACCTAAGTCTACTTCAAAGCCTTGTCCAACCGCAGGTTCGTTTTCATCCTGTCGAGGCAAACGAATCTCCACACTCGGGGACGGTGGGTCGAGTACCCATTGTTTTAGGAAAAGGGGATGTTGTCCACTCATCGGTACGGGGAAACAATAGATACCTTGTTTTGACGCAATTTGACCACGGGTCGCAATCGCCCCAGCCTTACAATCGGCTAAAAAAACAAACTCCTTGTGCCCAATGACTTTAGCCATCTGTTGCCAAGTTGGCCAATACAGTGGATCGTCGGCTCCATTGCCAGAAAGGGTGGCACTTACTAACGGTATCCCCGCCGGGTCAAGGGTCGCCAGCAATTGACGGTACTGCAACAAGTCCGGGCGTTTGTCTTTGGAATGACCATAGCGCAACAGACTCTCTGCTTCTCCTTCCTGCTTCTGGTGATTAACTGAAAAACTACTCGTATCTGCTCGTGCAACAACTGTTGGCAACTCATAAGCACGAATTAGATGCTGTCCTAATTTCACTTCTATTTTTCCTGTCTGCTCTTTTTGTAAGCCCAATTCTTCGACCACGCGGGCTAATCGGTCATCGCTGGCATCTTTTTCCCCAATCGACCACCCTGTAGTCAACTCCAGAATCTTGCGATGTGCTTCTACCCAACCTTCAACTGCACATAAGCGATGATCTGTCTGTGTGATCATGTACGTTAACAGCAACACGCTCAATTGCCCGTAACTCATCCCTTGATGATTTCCGTGTGGTTTACTTAGATTTTGGTCTATCCGCTTGGCTATCTCCATCTTTTTGAGCCACTCCACTATTACAGGAATGTCATCTATTCGCTCAGAATTAATTTTTACCTGTTCGCTTACCGTCATACGCACACCTTTCTCCAGAAGATGTCTTACAGACTACCGGAAAATGCTGCCAGTATTGCTTATCGCCTTATTCCTTTCCCCTCAAGCCATTAATTCCTCTTTTCCTTTAAAAATCAGCGAACGTACAGCTAGTGAATTGTGTCAGTGGAGATGAACCAAAGATTTTACGCCTCAATAGACACTTGATTGATACAGGCTTTGTAGAGACAATCGGGCAAGTAGCAGATCTACTGGCAAAAGAGGGCGATCAAAATGTGGCTGATTGGTTGCAAAATCTAGCTGCAGAAATTGCAAAGTATCTAAATAATCCATCTCCAACTATTACACAAGAAGAATACATAGAATTTCTGGATCAAGTATTAATAACAACCACACGTAGCGATGGTGATGCACGAGCAGTCTACCCGCTACTGCAAGCCAACCTGAATAAACTCGATAGTGTATTTGCTAACTTACTGGAAGCTTGGGCAACAGCTAATCTACCAAAAATACATTCAGAAATAGCTCAAAGCATCGCCGTAGATATTGGTAATTTTAGTGACTTGATTCGGCTGTTTCCTTTTGGCAACCGCGCTGATAATATCGAAATTGCTATTGTAGGTTACAAAATTGTCCTCAAGATTTTTACCCGTGCTCTCTTTCCTGAACAATGGGCAAACACACAAAATAAGCTGGGTACAGCCTACAGTGAGCGTATTCGTGGGGAACGTGTCGAGAATTTGCAGACCGCGATCGCTTGTTTTCAGCAGGCAATAGAAGAATATAACCTCCTACCGTAAGGGATCGCGAAGCTATCGTCCTAAAGAAATGTCATGAATCTTTCTAGTTTTTAATTCTCATTCCCCAAAAGGACAGGATCAATTATTGAACATCTTGATATAATTGATTTGGTTTCAGCTAACTAATATTGTAATAGTGCAGGAAAATGCTATTAACAGAATTTGAAATTCAGCAAGTTATGGCGCAGGTTAAAACCGCTTTTCCATTTTTTACTGAGTGGGAATATAGTAATGAGGAGAATGAGGATTATCCTGGCTTTTCTGTGTGGGGAAAGTTTGTCACTAACGCCGAAGAACTATTGTCAAGTCGTTTTTTCATAACATTTGATAAATATCATGAAAACAAGTGGCGAGGATATTTAACAATTGGTCAACATGCCTATTTCTGGTCAAGCGCTGATGCCGGTGATGCTTACTTGCTCAATACAGAACCGTGTGAATCTTTGGAAGAGGCAATTTTAGCACTCAAGGCAAAAATGGTAGAACTGTGGAGAGCTTTTTCCGCAGTTTAGCTGAAGCCAAGTCTAATTGAACTGAAGCTTTATCTAAATCTCTATTATAATGAGTAGGGAACAAAAATAGGTGTAATTACTATGCAAGCTATTTTCTGGACTATAGAGGAAGTTGCTTCCCGTGCCAAGCAGTTCTACGAAAATGGAATTCGCTCCTCAGTCGAGCATGGCGATAATATTGGCAAAATGATTGTCATTGATGCCGAAACTGGTGAATACGGAATCGATCCAACTGGTGTAGAGACAGCTTTTAACTTAAAACAGAAAAAGCCAAATGCTAGATTATTTACTATGCGAATTGGCTATGATGTTGCATTCAGCTTTGGTGGTGCTTCTATGGAGCGCACAGCCGAATGATTTATGGAAGATTGGTTGCGGCTAAGGCGACAGTACCAGTGGTTTTTCGCTTGCCACAACAACCTGATTTTTCTTTGGATTTTGTCATCGATACTGGATTCAATGGCTATCTTAGCTTACCACCACAGGCAGTTAGTGCAATGAATCTTCCTCTATATTCTAGTACGCCTATAAGGTTAGCTGACGGCAACGAAGCTTTATCAGCTATACATTTAGCAACTATTGTTTGGGATGATGTAGAAAAAGTCGTCCTTATTTTAGCTTCTGGTTATAAACCTTTACTGGGAACTGCGATGATGGAGGGCTATCATCTAGAAATAGATTTTCAAGAAAATGGGCTAGTTTCGTTAGAAAAACTCTAGTATCTTAACTGTCCCAACGGCAACTCTAACTGCCCAGGCGAAGTATTGGAGCGTCCTCTAGCCGAACGTGAAGACCGATATAATGCCGACTCCTAACTAGTCACTTGCTATTTCGCATGACTCACATCATAGTGAAGGTGTCGATTAAGTTGACTCAACAATAATAAGTGAGAGGCGCAATGTCAGATTCACAATTCTTCAACGAAGCTCTAGACGCGCTGTACAAAGCCGCCAAGGTATCTGCCAATTTGGTAGAGGAAGCGTTAACCTCAAAAGATAGTGATTTTGAGCCAGTCTATGAAAAACGTTTAAAAGTCGCTCTATCAGTATTAAAAATCACATGGCTGGGTGAAAACGACGATGATGACGACGATGAATTTGAAGACGATGAGGAGGATGAATCTGAATCAATCCATAACAATTAATTCCATCGTCGATCAATAAGGTTTAGTTTTACAATATTTTGAGCGATCGCTCTGCACAGTAAAAGCTAAAGTGCCTCTAGACATATATCACAACACTAATAGCATGGCAGGTAAAGGATTCGGAAAAACTGAAGCTCTGCATCTTTTTCAAATTAATTACTGGAAGTGGCGAATTACCTCGGCTACAGACCAAGCTTGCGCGATCGCACCGCGTGGAGTATGAGGCGCATCACCATCAAAAATCTCCGAAATAGAACCGATACAAGCTTGTTTTAAAAAGTGGTCAATTAGCGGTTGCCAATCAAACGGTAGTGGTTGTGAGGCGTAAAAGCGTTCATGGGCGCGGATAAAGGCACCAATTAACCAAGTCGATACAGTACCTTGGTGATAGGCGCGATCGCGTTGTTCTTGGTTGCCTACATATTGACCGATATAATCTGGGTCAGTGGGATCGAGAGTGCGGAGACCGTAGGGAGTGAGCAAACTAGATTTTGCCCGGTCTATTATTAATCGTCCTTGTTCTGGGGTGAAGGCACAATGATGTAGCGATAGTGCCAAAATTGCATTCGGGCGAATCTGGGCGTTTGGGCGATCTTCCGGATCGAAAGTGTCGTATAAATAACTTTTTTGCGGATTCCAAAACATTTGCAGCGATGCTTTAACTTTTTCCGCTTGCTGGGCATAACGTTGCGCCTGGTTACTGAGACGGACTGAACTTTTGGAGACATCTTGATTCAATTTCGTCGCCCATTTAGCCATCCAACACAAAGCGGAATACCATAAGGCATTTATTTCCACTGGTTTCCCGATCCGAGGAGTCACAGGTTGACTGTCAACTACCGCATCCATCCACGTCAACGCCACATGAGGCGCATCCCAACCAAGTAACATATTTCGCGCATCAACTTGGATGTTGTAAAGAGTACCAGTAATTAACGCTCTGTAAATTTGCTGCACAATCGGATATTGAAGTGCTAAAAATTCCCAGTCCTCAGTTGCTTCTAGATAAAGTCCTAAAGTTTCGATCCACCACAAAGTGGCATCAATACTGTTGTAGAGAGGTTCACCACCAGTACCAGGAAACATATTCGGAATCAATCCCTGGCGACAATAACGTCCAAAGGTTTCTAACAACCCTCTCGCCAGGTCGAAACGCCCCGGAGTTAACGCTAATCCAGGTATAGCAATTAAAGTGTCCCTTCCCCAATCACTAAACCAGTGATAACCAGCAATAACTGTCGGACCATCGATTGAGGCGCGGTAAACAATAAAGCGATCGCTTGCTTGTAGCAGTTGTTGAGAGATATCACAAAGGGATAGTGAAGAAATCTGAGTCAGTCGCTTTTGTTCGGCTAAAACAGCATCAGCAAAAGTAGACGGTGTTAAGTCTCTTAAAGATTGATCCGGAAACCCGACTCTCGCTTCGAGTGTCACTGTTTCACCTGGTAACATAATCACAGTTAAATAGCCAGGACTATAAAGATCTTCGCGATCGCCTAATCCCCGCTCTGTTTCTGCTGACAAATGATAATCCCAATACCAAGTTACCGTTGGTTGATAGCTTCCTTGAGACCAGCGTAAGTGCCAAGGTGTACCAACCGAGCCTGAGCGCATTGCTTGTAAACAAACCCAAGAGTCGGATAGCAATTGAGAAAATTGCAATTCTGGTGTTTGGGCTTGCAATTTGTGAAAGTCGCGATCGCCAATCAGCACCCGTAATCTTAAAACTGCGCGTGTACTACCTTCATAGCGATAGTTAATCAGCAGAGATTGAGAACTAGGGACGAGTGAGTGAGGCATCAGTAGTTGCCTGGTTAACTGCCAATCATTTTCACCCCAAATCCACTGATGTACTGGGTCAATTTCAAAAGAGCGAAGTAGATGATAACCCGTGGGTTCAACTAGACCACAACCCCAAAAATTTGTCCCCAATGATACAACTCTTCCCCCGATCTCCAAACTGGCTTCGAGGTGCGAGAGCAATAATTGACGATTTCCCGGCGGTTCCATCGCCGCAATTAACCAGCCATGATAAGTACGGGTACGGACATCAGTCACCGTACCGCTAGCAAAACTGCCCAAGCCATTGGTGAGCAACCATTCTCTCAAATCTAAATTAGGCATTTGCAAACGAGAAATCGTTATGACTATGATTATGATATAGTCGTAACAGTTCGTAATTAAGTAGTCGTTATAGCATGGACGGGTAAGTCAAGTACGACACTTTCCATCGCGACTCCCCGCACACAATAGGAGAATTAGTGTAATGCCTCTAACTTACGCAGCAGAAGGATGTCTCCGTGTTGGTCAACCGGCTCCCGATTTTACGGCAACCGCTGTGGTAGACCAAGAATTTAAAACAATCAAGTTGTCAGACTATCGTGGCAAATATGTTGTTCTGTTCTTTTATCCTTTAGACTTTACCTTTGTTTGTCCTACAGAAATCATTGCTTTTAGCGATCGCTTCTCAGAATTTAAAGAAACTAACACTGAAGTACTTGGTATTTCCGTGGATAGTGAATTTTCTCACTTAGCCTGGATTCAGAGCGATCGCAAATCTGGTGGGATTGGCGACCTCAACTACGCATTAGTTTCCGATATCAAGAAAGAGATTAGCGCTGCTTACAACGTTCTCGATCCTGAAGCTGGCGTAGCTTTGCGTGGTCTATTCATCATCGATAAAGATAGCATCATTCAACACGCTACAATCAACAACTTATCTTTTGGTCGTAGCGTTGATGAAACATTACGGACTTTAAAGGCAATTCAATACGTCCAGTCTCATCCAGACGAAGTTTGCCCCGCTGGCTGGCAACCTGGAGAAAAGACAATGGTTCCTGACCCAGTCAAGTCTAAAGTTTACTTCTCGGCTGTTTAGGGCGCTTTGCGCGGGTGTGGGGGTTAGGATGTAGGGTGTAGGGAGTCTGGAATACAATGCTCTTATTACACCCCATTCTCACTACACCCCACACCTCGTTATGTTAAAATCTACAGACTTTAGTGGTCTCATCACAGAGCGCTTCTGGCGGAATTTTTTACCAATTCCAGCGACTAACTCCATGTCGGTGGGAGAGTTAGCGCCTAGCTTTAATCTCCCAGATATTACGCATGGCACAGGTCTAAAATTATCTAGTTACCGAGGTAAGCAACCAGTTTTGCTAGCTTTGACGCGGATCTTTACAGAAAAGCAGTATTGTCCTTTTTGCTTTCCGCACATCAAAGCCTTAAACGAGAACTACGAGAAATTCCGCGATCGCGGCGTGGAAGTCTTGCTGGTTACAAGCACCGACGAACGGCAAACCCAAAAAATTATTAAAGATTTAGGCATAAAAATGCCTTTACTCAGCGATCCCACATGTCGGGTATTTCAGACCTACGAAGTCGGACAAGCACTAGGAGCACCTTTACCAGGGCAATTTGCCTTAGACCTTGAAGGTAAACTCCGCTACAAGCATTTGTTTTCCTTCTTCGACCACAACGCCAGCATCGAGAAATTGCTAGCCCAGTTTAATCAAGGCTCGTAGTTGCGCTTTAGCGCCAAAGACCCCCTACACTACACGCACAACTACGGATACTCTTTACAACTTAATTTCTGACAAATGAGTACGGGGATTATATGTCCGAAGAGCACGAATCTTCTCATAATAATCCCGCTCTTGAGCACTAAGATCTTTAGGAGAAGCGATCGCAATCTTCACAATCTGATCGCTACGTCCGTCTTTAGGTAAATTCCAACCTTTCCCGCGTAGCCGTAAAGATTGACCAGAACGAACACCAGGCGGAACATTCATTTTTACCATCCCATCCGGCGTAGGAACATCGATAGTTGCGCCTAACACAGCTTCATCAGGAGTCAGAGGGACTTCACAGACAAGATTATCACCATCGAATTGAAAGAAAGCATGGGGCTGGATTTCCACCTTTAAATATAAATCTTCCCGAGTTTGAGTGCGCGAGTTCAAAGCACCCTTACCACGCACGCGCACACGACTACCTGGTTTCACACCCCGAGGGATACGAACTTCCAAAACTTCATTGCCTAAATTGAGGCGCTTTTGGGTACCAGTAAAGGCTTCAGCAAAAGTTAAAGCGATCGCCTGTTCGCGTTCCTGTCCAGCCGCAAAATCTTCACTGGTAAAATTATTCTGGTCAAAACCACCAAATCCAGTTGTACTACCTGTAGGAGTGCGATAAGTATAAGCTTGTCTACCGGGAGGAGGACTAGCAGTCCCAAAGCGACCTAATAACTCATTAATAAACTCATCAAAACTGCCATATTGACTAAAGTCAAAACCACCCATATCGACGCCAACGCCAGCACCAGGACTGCTGCTACCACGAGGGATATTTTCCGCCTGTTTCCAATATTGTCCGAATTGGTCGTACTTTTTGCGTTTATCAACGTCGGATAATACCTCGTAAGCTTCGTTAATTTCCTTGAAGCGAGCCTCCGCCTGTTTATGGCCTGGGTTAACATCTGGGTGGTACTTGCGGGCAAGCTTCCGAAAAGTTTGTTTAATCTCTTCGGCGCTGGCAGTCTTCGCAACTCCCAAAATTGCATAATAGTCTTTGAAGTCGCTTGCCGCCATAAACCTGCCTCCGCTAAATATTTAGGTGATTATTTCTCATAGCCTGCACTGTATGTATTTGTATCAAGCTATTCAGCTTTAATTTTAAGTTATCAAAATTCATATATGTATAAGTTCGGTTGTTGCCTAACATGAGGGCAATTACCGAACAAGATCGCGTGCTTCGCACGGGTATAGGGGGTAGGTGTAGAAAAATTCCCATATTTCACATCCCACACCCCATACCCCACACCCTATTAGATGATTGTTCCGTCAGGGATGACAGCATTTTTGAGGACGACAACAATCCCACTGCGGATGTAAAAGCCTTGGCTTTCGCGTTCGGATTCTTCCACACGATCTTTGTTGATAATTTGGACGTTATGACCAATGCAAGCATTTTTGTCAACAATCGCCCGACGGATAATGGTATCAGTTCCAATACCCACAGGAACATCACCACTTTCAATACTGCATTGACGTTCCGCAAATGGTTGGTAATAATCGGCACCCATAATTAGGGCGTTATCGATTGTACAACCCGATTCGATCCGAGTTCGCACGCCTAAAACAGAATGTAGAATCCGGCAATCTTTGAGAATGCAACCATCTCCGATAATTGATTCTGTGATATGGCAATCTAAAAGCTTACTCGGTGGCAAATAACGCGGACGGGTATAAATGGGAGCTTTTTCATCGTAAAAGCTAAAAGGTGGCTGTGGTTGTTTTGTGAGAGCTAAATTGGCTTCATAAAATGACTCGATTGTCCCGATGTCTTCCCAATAACCGTCAAACAAATACGCTTGAACGTTATGGTCTTTGGCGGCGGCGGGAATAATTTCTTTGCCAAAATCGGTTCTTTCTAAAGACTCTTTCAAAAGACTAATCAAAACTTCTTTTTTGAAAACATAAATCCCCATCGAAGCGATGTATGGCTGATTTTGGGCTGCTTCCTGGGAAATACCCAGTACAGTTGTATCAACTTGCATCTTGGTTAAGGCTTCGCCTTTTGGTTTTTCACTAAAATCGATCACTCTACCAGAGGCATCAATCTTCATCAAGCCAAAATCAGAAGCACGGCGCTCGTCGATGGGAATGACAGAGAGAGTAATATCAGCTTGGGTTTCTCGATGACGTTGGATAAATAACCGATAGTCCATGCGATACAAATGATCGCCGGAGAGGATCAGATACTCATCCACATCTGCTTCTGCTAGCAACCACAAATATTGACGCACAGCATCGGCTGTACCTTGGAACCAGTTGGGGTTTTCCGGAGTTTGCTGGGCTGCGAGGACTTCCACAAATCCATCGGTGAAGCCACTAAAGCTGTAGGCGCGACCAATATGGCGATTTAAAGAAGCTGAGTTGAATTGGGTGAGGACGTAAATTTGAAATAATTCGGAATTTATGCAGTTACTGACGGGGATATCGATTAAGCGATACTTACCCGCCAGTGGTACTGCTGGCTTGGCGCGTAGTTTGGTTAACGGATACAGACGGGTGCCTGCACCGCCGCCAAGGATGATTGATAAAACTCTTTTCACAAAATTTCTCCCAACTGCCTGACAACTCTCAAGTACAGTGTAGGACTGTGTGGAGCCTCTGGTAAGGGGGGAAGTCAGAGATTATGGTGATTTTTCTACCAGAGGTAGGAACCGTAAAGCTGAAACTATCTGTAACTTAGCGGTAGAGAGATCGAATGAGATATTTATGAATATTCAAACCCCAGATTGGGTCAAAAACGCGGTTTTCTATCAAATTTTTCCAGATCGGTTTGCCAGAAGCAAGCAGCCGCATCGGCGTTTGTTAACGGATGCACGGTGGGAAGACTGGGAAACGATGCCAACGTTGCAAGGTTACAAAGGCGGAGATTTATGGGGAATTACTGAGCAATTGGATTATTTCCAGAAACTAGGTATTAATGCGATTTACTTTACACCGATTTTTCAATCTGCCAGTAATCACCGCTATCACACTCACGATTATTATCAGGTCGATCCGATGTTGGGTGGGAATGCGGCTTTTCAAGAATTGTTAACGGCGGCTCATCAGCGGGATATTAAAGTTGTGCTGGATGGAGTGTTTAACCACTCTAGTCGCGGCTTCTTCTTTTTCCACGATGTTTTGGAAAATGGACCTCATTCGCCGTGGGTAAATTGGTTCAAAATTCACGATTGGCCACTTTCGGCTTATAACGGTGATTTTCCCGCTAATTATGAAGGTTGGGGAGATAATCGGGCTTTGCCGGTGTTTAACACCGATAATCCTGAAGTTCGGGAATACATCATGGAAATTGCCGAGTATTGGTTGAAATTTGGAATTGATGGTTGGCGATTGGATGTGCCGTTTGAAATTAAAACTCCGGGTTTTTGGCAGGAATTTCGCGATCGCGTTAAAGCAGTCAATCCAGAAGCTTATATTGTTGGTGAAGTTTGGGGAGATTCTCGCGAATGGTTGGATGGTACCCAATTTGACGGGGTGATGAATTATTTGTTCGCCGGTCCGACAATCGCCTTTACCGCCGGGGATCGCGTAGTGATGGATCAAGTCCAAAGTCGCGACTATCAACCGTATCCACCGCTGTTTGCCGCCGAGTATGCAGTTAAAATGCAGGAACTCATGCAGCTTTATCCGTGGGAAATTCAACTCACTCAATTGAATTTGCTTGCTAGTCATGATACCGCTCGCTTGCTTTCAATTGCCGGTGGCGATCGCCCTTCGATTGAACTGGCAACTTTATTACTCTTAACTTTCCCCGGTGCCCCAAGTATCTACTATGGTGATGAAGTTGGCTTACCTGGTAAATTAGATCCAGACTCTCGACGCGGTTTTCCTTTAGAAGCAAACTGGGATCAAGAAATTTTCGAGACTCACCGCCAGCTCATCGCCATTCGTAACAATTATCCAGCTTTACGGACAGGTAATTACCAAGTCCTCTCCGCGCACGGTGCAATGTACGTATTTGCCCGGACTTTGGGTACAGAGCAAGTGATTGTAGCTGTGAATACTGGTACTGCTACAGCCAAGGCGGAACTCGATTCATCAACCTTACTATCCCCACCCAATCAACTGTTGTACGGTGCGGGTGAAATCGAGTGGAGTGATGAAAAACAATTTATACATCTTCCACCTCGTAGTGGTTGCATTTTGAGCGCAGTTTAGAGAAAGAGTGGGGGAGTGGGGGAGTGGGGGATTAAACCTTTGTATTTCTACACCACTCTCACACAATTTACTTTGAACAGATTTATTTAGAATTCAGAATTTTGAATTCAGTGTGAATTCTGTACAAATGTAAAGAAGTTAGATTGAGGAGCGCCCAAAATAGCTACTATGATCCACCAGCTACCATTGCAGGCATAAGTACTGCATCAATTACGTGAATTACGCCGTTGTCGGCAGTAACATCAGTTTTGATGACATTGGCGTTATTCACTTTAATTTTGTTTCCTTGATGCTCAATGGCAACAACTGACCCTTCCACAGTCGCTGCCTCATCAATCTGCATCAAATCTTCGGCTCGCACATCACCATCAGCCACATGATAGGCGATAATCTTTTTCAACTTAGGAATATCATGCAAGAGTGCATCTAATGTGCCCTCTGGGAGTTTAGCAAAAGCCTCATCAGTCGGGGCAAAAACAGTGAAGAAAGAATTAGGACTTTTCAAGAGATCTAATAGTCCCGCCGCTTCCGCCGCCTTCAGAAGCGTCTTGAATCCCGCGCTATTAGCAGTTTCGACTAAGTCAGACATAAGGTTTTCTTCTGAAAATAATTAAATCGTGTTTAGAAATATTTAAGACTTCAGGGAGTGTCTAGCACATCTACCTAGGGTGTGGCGTGTCACGAAGTGCTAGACTAAAGATTGTCCACTTTCAACTGGTATTCATGATTAAGCGTTCTAAATTTGAGACGACACAATCTCAGGTGATGCTGCGGGCCGAAGAACTGATTAGTGCAGCTTCTAATCGCTACCGGATTACGGTTCAAGTGGCAAATCGCGCTAAACGCCGCCGTTATGAAGACTTTGATAATGTAGACGATCCGATGATGAAGCCTGTGTTGCGGGCGATTATGGAGATGTCTGATGAATTAACTCAACCAGAAATCATCGGCGAATAAATTTGCATGTTACTTGACTTGAATAATCGCAAGCGATCGCTCTTCATCACCCTCGCCACACTTATAGTGATGGCGGGAATGTTTTTTTATAGTTTACAGGGTTCAGAGTTAGCGATCGCTCAGCAATCAGTGAGTATTGGCGATGTCTGGCAAAAAGTTTATCAACAATTGCCAGACTTTCCGAAAGAAAATCAGTACATCAGCAAAGACACAGGTAAACAAGCATCAACCAACACCTTAGTCAGTCGGATGATGGCTTACCATGTTTACGTCAGAGGACGCGCCCCAATTTACCGCCTCGATTGGAAACTCACCCTAGCTGATTACCTCGGCGTGAACGAACCAATTTATGACAATAGCTATCCGGGAAACGAGACTTTACGGAAAAATCCGCTAGATGGCGACACCGCAGTCATCCGCCGCCTCAATCATACTCAGCGAAATGCCCTAGTCCAAGCATTAGTTAATGCCTTTAATCCAGGATTCAAATCTACCCCACCTCCAGAAAAACCCCCAATTCCCCAACCATCCAAACCAGGAAACGCCGACCAATTAAGATGAACCGCCTTCTCAAAACCGGACCCGGTTGGCGCATCGGCTGGAAGCCACAACCAGCAGAATTTCAAGGCTTAGTTGGTACAGATGATTGGGCGGTAGAACTAACAGCAGCCGAATTGCAAGACTTTTGTCGCCTATTAGCGCAGCTAGCAGAAACAATGACCGAACTAGCTGACGAATTAATGGCAGAAGAAAAAATTGACTGCGAAGCCGAAAGCGACCTGTTATGGCTAGAAGTATCCGGCTATCCCCACACCTACACTCTACGCTTCATCCTCAACAGTAGACGCGGTGTTGAAGGCAAATGGCAACCCTCCGCAGTTCCCGGTTTACTCCAAGCAGCCCAAACTTTGCAAGTTTTTTAAATTAGTTGTTGACTCTGCCCAAAAGTTTGCTACAATACAAATTCTGACCGGGGCGTAGCGCAGCTTGGTAGCGTGCCACTTTGGGGTAGTGGAGGTCGTGGGTTCGAATCCCGCCGCTCCGATTTTTATCTCCACATAAAGACGTGAAATTTCTCTTTGCGGCTGACGGCTGACGGCTTCGCTAACGCCTAACGCCTAACGGCTTCGCAACGCTTACAGCTTCGCTGACGCTAACGGCTGCGCTGACGTTAGCACTAGCGCTGATGCGCCTTTGCGTGAGATGATTTTTCTCATTCATGAGACGCACAAACCCAAATGACCTCCCCACCCCAACTACTAACCGATCCTTTCCTCCAACTACCAACAGAAACAAGCGTAAAAGTTGTGTGGTTCACAGAATTTACTGGAATCGAACACATTGTTACCTACGGTGATGTTAAAACCGCAATCGCGACAACTACCCAACTAAGTCGCACCCGAGAAGATCAACAATCACAAATTCCCACCAAACATTCACAACCTGTCCCACGAAACATCTGGCGACACGAGGCGGAAGTTATTGGATTGACGACTCTTAAGCGGGTTGCTTATCAAGTCACAAGTACACGAGAAGATGGAGAAGTTGTCAGTAGTAAAGAATTTACACTTGCGCCGACACCCACACCCGGTACACCACTGAAAATACTCTTAACCTCCGATCACCAACTAAAGCCGATGGTAGCTGCTAATCTGCAAAAGGTGATAGAGACGGTCGGGAGAGTTGATGCAGTTTGGTTTGCAGGAGATTTAGTGAATGTCCCGGATCGCGCTTCTGAGTGGTTTGATGATAATATGGGCGGCGCATTTTTTCCTTGTCTCCAAGGTCGCGCTCATTATGAAATGACACATAATGGTGTGCAAACATTCTACACAGGTGGAGAACTAATTCAACATGCACCAATGTTCACTTGCGTGGGTAATCACGAGGTGATGGGTCGCTTGGGAGGAGATAGTTTAAATGATGAATTTGGGGATGCGATTCCGCGTGCAGTTGCTCAGGAATTATACGGTGATAGTAATAAAGACAATTCTTTTAATACAGATACTTACGAAGAAATTTTTACTCTCCCCCAAAGTCTAGAAGGTGGAAAAACTTACTATGCAGTTAGCTTCGGCGACGTCCGTTTAGTTGCACTTTACGCCACAAATATTTGGCGGACTCCCAGCTTAGGTGCATCAGCGAGAGGTAAGTATCGTGAACGAGAAGAGGATTTACACAACCCGAAAAACTGGGGTTACGGACAGTTAATTTTTGAGCCAATTGCCAAAGGTAGCAAACAATATAATTGGCTAGAGCAAGAACTCAACAGCCCAGAGTTTAAAAAAGCAAAATACAAAGTCGTAATGTTACACAATCCTCCCCACTCTCTTGGGGATAATATTGTTCCCGCTTATACTGACCCAGTGCAAATTATTGAACGCGATGCTAATGGTAATATTCAAGCAGTGCGTTACGAATATCCTCAACATGCAGACTACTTAGTACGTGATTTAGCCCCACTATTAGAATCGGCGCAGGTGCAATTAGTATTAAACGGACATTGCCATTTGTGGAACCGTTTTAGCAGCCAATCGGGAATGCATTTTTTAGAAACTTCTAATGTCGGTAACTCTTACGGCGCGGCGATAGGTAATTATCGAAGAACTAATGTCCCTATCGGATATCAGGAAAAATATGCAGCAACAGGTGATCCCGATGGGTTAGAACCAGTAATGCCAACAATTGCGCCACTTTTAGGTGAAGATGATGTCCTAATGCCCTATGTGGCAAGTAATGACATCACGGTTTTCAGTATTTTTGATACAGAGACTGGTTTAGTGAGTAGTTACCGTTTCGATACCCGCCATCCAAATTCAGAAGTAGTTAAGTTTGACGAATTTCAATTGAAGTAAGTAAACCTGACATATCTAATACACGCTCAGACCAAACTGCCGCTATTTTAGCTAGCTCTCCACGCTTTTCCTCATTTGACCACAGATTGTTCCAAGTTATCTCCCACAGTGCCAATTGAACTTGAATATTCACTAATTCTTCGGCTTGTTCTGGCTCGATTTCTGCTGCCGTCCATTCGATAAAATCTTTGGTTTGGGCGATTACACCTAATACCCCTTGTTCATAGCCATTGCCGCAAAATGTTCTAACGCGTCCCAGGTTGGATGCTATGTGTCCTAAGCGTAAGGATGTATTGTCGCGTTGAAAATCTATTTGCTCTTCACTTAAAATTAATTTCAAATTATAAGTACCAACTCCTGCTCCCGTTTCTGTACTTAAATTTTATAACGTTTGAGAAATATTTTTATCTTTTGCAGTCCCAACTTTCCGATAACTGTTTTATTGGTGCTGTGTAGTCAAGTTGGCATTGCGGCTTGCTTGATGGGGATTTGGATGACAAATTCAGAGCCTTGACCTGGTGTAGAGTGGCAGTAGATTTTGCCGCCGTGTTTTTCGGTGATAATCTGATAGCTAATTGAGAGTCCAAGTCCAGTGCCTTTACCGATCGCTTTGGTAGAAAAGAATGGCTCAAACAGTTTATCAATATTATTTGCGTCAATGCCAGACCCGTTGTCAATGATGCTGATGGTGATTGTCTGATTCGGCAATAGTTGAGTACGAATGGTGATTATACTGGGATGAGAGTGAATCTCCTCAAAGCGACGCAGTTGATCGCGTTCTTCTAAAGCATCAATAGCATTGGCAATAAGATTCATGAACACCTGATTGAGTTGACTTGGGTAACACTCTACGGCGGGGAGTTGTTCGTAGTCTCGCACGATGTGAATTCCGGGGTGGTCGGAGCTGGCTTTCAAACGGTGTTGTAAAATTAGTAGCGTACTTTCAAGTCCTTCATGAATATCAACTGCTTTGTATTCTGCTTCATCTAGGCGGGAAAAACTTCGTAGAGAGAGGACGAGTTTGCGGATGCGATCGCTACCCACTTTCAAAGAACCGAGTATTTTGATTAAGTCTTCTGCGGCATAATCCACATCCACATCCTCCATCCAGGCTTGAATTTTGGGATGAGGCTGGGGATGGCATTCTCGGTACAATGCCAGAAAAGAAATCAACTGATTAATGTGTTCTTCGGCAGGAGTCAAATTACCGTGGATAAAATTCACAGGATTGTTGATTTCGTGCGCTATACCCGCCACGAGTTGACCGAGGGAGGACATTTTTTCATTCTGTACCAGATGCACCTGAGTTTGTTTTAGGTGGTCTAGCGCCTGAGAAAGTTCAGTGGTGCGGTGTTCCAGTGCCTTTTGAGAATCCCGGAGTTGCAGGTGTACCCTAATTCTTGCCAGTGCTTCTTCGTGCTGGATAGGCTTGGTAATATAATCGACGGCTCCTACGCTCAACCCTTTAACTTTATCCACTACGTCAGACAGTGCGGTCATAAAAATCACAGGAATATTGCGGGTGGCAGGGTCGGCTTTGAGGCGCTGACAGGTTTCAAAGCCATCAATCCCCGGCATCATGACATCCAGCAGAATGATATCAGGATGGTAAGATTGGAGACGTTGTAGAGCGGCTTCTCCACTTTTAGCGATCGCTACCCGATAGCCATCACTCAACACATCAAACAACACTTGAATATTGGTAGGGTTATCATCCACTACTAGAATGGTTGCGGTTGAGTCAATAGACATGAGAAAACTCCTAAATGGGTGAACGGAAAACCTTAGACATGAGGTTGTAACAAATTAATAATGGCTTCATCGTCAAACTTCTGGCTCAGTTCCAGCAGCTTGTTGGCAAAAGGCGTATATTGCGGGTTTAATTGCTTGAGGCGGTTTGCCTCCAGTTGAATGTCGCTCATGAAGCCATCCTGAGCAGCTTGGTAAAGGACAGCAAGTTCTTTTGAGGACGGCATCACCCAATTTATCGAGGCAACTACAGTAGCAACTGGCGCTGTTGCCGTTTCATAAATCCACTGCAATTCTAAGTGCCGCTGCAACTCGCTTAACAACCCGGTGAATTCAATCGGCTTCGGGAAAAAGCTATTGCATCCTGCGTCTATCGCCTCCTGCATATCCACCTGAGACAGGCTGGCAGGAGAGGCAATAATCGGCATATTCACAAAAGCTGGCAGTTGACGTAGACGGCGGGTCATTTCCAGTCCATTCATCTGAGACATCATCACATCCGTAATGATCAAGTCTGGACGCATCTGGAGGGCTATATCCAATCCAGTCTGTCCATCGTCGGCAGATGCTAGCTTGAAATCCAACGGAGTTAGCATTCCCACGATCACAGCACGGTTTTCTTGGCGATCGTCGATCACCAAAATTTTGCGGCGTTCACCTTGATAACCGATCACTTTTTGGGTAGCAGTGGCAGGATGGGAGAGCCAATCGGCAGCGGCGGGTACATCTACCTCAAACCAGAAACTACTGCCAACGCCTTGGATGCTGTTAACGTGAATGTTACTGCCCATCATCTTGACAATTTGCTCACTGATTGCTAGCCCCAGTCCAGTACCTTCGCTGTTGCGATCGCGCTTCCCCGCTTGCTCAAAGGGTAAAAAGATCGCAGCTAATTTTTCCGGTGGAATGCCAATACCAGTGTCTTCGATATGAAAGCGAATTTTGTGGGATTTGGTTTGGGGGGAGTTGGCGACGGCACTAATAGTAAAAGTGACACTACCGAAGTCAGTAAATTTAACGGCGTTGCTGAGTAAGTTGAGTAAGACTTGCCGCAGGCGTTTGTCGTCGGCATGAACGGCGGTGGGCAGGTCAGCAGCGGGTTGGTAGTGAAAGGCAATGCCTTTTTGTTCGGCTTTGATGCGGCAGATTTCCACAGTAGTGGTGAGAAAGTTTGCCAAATGGAAGTCTTGAGGATAGAGATCCATCTTTTGTACTTCCAGTTTAGAGAGATCCAGAATATCGTTAATTAGTGTTAGCAGGTGAGAACCGCACTGATGAATTACGTTCACACCTTTTTGTTGCTTATCGGTGATAGCAGGGTCGCGCTGGAGGATCTGAGCATAGCCGAGAATGCCATTTAGGGGGGTGCGTAGTTCGTGATTCATGTTAGCCAGGAATTCAGTCTTCGCATGATTAGCAACTTCTGAGGCAACTTTAGCAACCTGGAGTTCGCTCAGATTTTGTTCCAGCATCTGATAACTTAGCTGAAGGTTAGTTTCCGCTTGATTGCGTTTTTGGGTTTCTCTGCGAATCAGATGGTAAGTCCACAGAATAATTGCCAGGTTAAGAACAAGCCCAGCTAAAAACATCACCATTGCCTGAATAGCAGTGCTGGTAGCAGCTTGTTGCTTCTGCCGTAACCCGATGCTTTCGATCGCTTTGAGTTGCTGCATGAGCAAAGAGATTTCATCAAGCAATCGCGTGGGCGTATAGTCAATTGCCACATTTAATCCCTCACTCTGCCGAAGTTCAATGCCTCGCTGTAGTCGCTTCAGGCGCAGATTTACAGTAGCTTCCAGTTTTTGAGCCACTACTTGTTCTCTCTGATTGTTTTTGATCAAAGGTTGCAATCGCCGTATGGCATGATCCACATCCAGCATTTTGATTCCAAAGACTCTCAAGGTATCTTCTCTGCCAGTCAGCAGGTATTGCCGCTGCATTCTTTCGGAATCTTTCACGGCGCTGCTCAAAGATTCTATACTATTGAGAGTTGCCAAATGTTGGGCAATAGTAGCGTTAGTTTCTAAGGTTCGGTTCGCACTCCAAAATGCGACTCCACTCACTGCCAAGGTGAAGAAAGTGGCTGCGCCCAAGCCGCCAGCAATAGTTTTGAGAAAGTTTGATGGTTGCGTCATCTTATACCCCCAGAGGGCGGAGTCCAAATTTTTGAAACACGGCACTTGCCCGATTGCTGCTTAAAAAATCCAGGTAAGCCTGCATTTCCTGGGCATGAGCAGAAGTTTTGATGACAGCGACACACGAACGAATCGGCTGATAGAGATCTCGTGGCGCAGTGGCTAACACCTTCACTTTGGTAGAGATTTTGGCTTCTGGGAGAAAAGTGAGACCCACCTCAGCCTCTTCTAATTCGACAGCTTTCAGCACTTCCCGTACATCCACCTGTACCAGAATTGCTTTTGGCTCCACTATCCGAGCAATACCCAGACGATTAAGAATCTCCCGAGTATACTTCCCCACTAATGGCTTTTTACCACCCATTGCTATAGTTTTGATGCGATCGCTCGCCAACTCCCGAAAGTCAGACAGTTGTATAGGAGAATCCACACGAGCAATGGCGACGATATCGGTAGTTAACAGTACTTTACGGCTATCCGGCTGAATAAACCCCTGGGCTTGCAAGCTGTCTAACGGTGAAACATCAGCAAGCAAAATGCCATCAAATGCTTCTCCCTGCTCAATCGCTGCTTTCAAGGAGTAGGAAGCCGCAAATATCCTGTTAAATACAATATTGGGGTGTTCTTGTTGATAAAGTTGCTCAATTTCCTCTAAAGCACCGCGTACTATACCCGTTGCGCCAAAATTTAAGGACACCGCCTCCGTTGGGGGAGGATCTGAGCAACTGCCTAACCAGAGGGTAAGCACCAAAGAGACAAGACACAAAATAAGAGGGCGTACAGTAAGATTAGCGCCGCGATCGCGTTTCATATTGGGTTTCTGGGAATGGATTTCACACCAACGTTATGGTTCCCCAAAATACCCAACTTTGAGCACAATGGCGGTTATTTAGATTCCTACAAGGACTCGCTATGCTGTATAAGTTATATATAGTGTCGCCTAAGTAGTAATAGAAAATAAATTATATGAATTTCGACCGAAAATCTCGATCAAGCTTCAAATCCAATGTGTAAATAGTGTCAATTAATTACTTATTTCCATACGTAAGTCAACTGATCGAAACTGGAAGAAATTGAACAGAAACAAGGAGCATCTGCAATGCCTGAGTTCGCGCACAGTTTAGCATTTGTCATCGGCATTAATAATTATGGCAATGGCATCCCTCCCCTCAACAATGCTGCTAACGATGCCAAAAAGCTGGTGGAAATTTTGCAAGAACAGCACGGATACCAGATTCATGTGTGCGTGGACGAGGTGGCGACCCTCGAAAATCTTCACGAACTGCTGGAAAACATTCTTCCACAACAAGTCGAACCTAATGACCGTCTGCTATTTTACTTTGCCGGTCATGGAATCGCCCTGAATGGAGATCATGGGCCAGAAGGTTATTTAATTCCCCAAGATGCCAAACTGGGGGACGTTCAAAGTTATTTGTCGATGACCAAATTGCAAGAATCCCTTCAAAAATTACCTTGCCGTCATTTCCTGGGAATCCTCGACTGCTGTTTTGCAGGTGCCTTTCGCTGGTCAAGCAATAGGGATTTATTGACTGTACCAGAGGTGATCCATCAAGAGCGTTATGACCGTTTTATTACCGACCCGGCTTGGCAAGTCATAACTAGTGCAGCCTCTGACCAAAAAGCCTTAGATGCCTTCACGCTCAAAAGCGAACGCGGTCAAATAGGCAACCATTCCCCGTTTGCCGCCGCCTTAATCGACGCGCTTGCTGGTATTGCTGATGCCTATCCTCTTTCTATCAATGGTCAACCCGCAGGAGATGGAGTGATTACTGCTACCGAACTCTACATGTATTTGCGTGATGCAGTTGAACCAGCCACAGAAGAACATCACCAACTGCAAACCCCTGAGATTTGGCCTTTAAAAAAGCATGATAAAGGCGAGTATATTTTTCTTTCTCCTGGACATGCACTCAACTTACCACCCGCACCACCTCTAGATGCATCACAAAATCCCTACCGAGGTTTGAAATCATTTGAAGAGAAACACAGCAAACTGTTTTTTGGCAGAACTCAACTGACAGAAAAATTACATGATTTTGTCAAAATTC
>JBBQRU010000032.1:0-41287 GCA_038214545.1 Cyanophyceae cyanobacterium
CACCCCAAACAAAACGCAACACGGATAGTTTAGAAGATTCACTTTTAGTGGGATTGCAATTCACGCCACAGGATATTTTTCAACAGGCAGGCATTCCTTAAATTAACCACTACTGTTGTCTCTTGTACATTTTTGCAGATAGTACATCAAATGAGCATCACCGAAATACGTGGGGTTTGGCTGACTAATACGGCGAGTAAAGTACTCAATTCTCAACAAAGCATTGCGGCGGCGATGGACTTTCTTGCTGAGACAGGATTTAATGTAGTTTTTCCGGTGGTGTGGAATAAAGGAGTCACACTTTATCCTAGTCAAGTGATGCGGCAAATTTTTGGTGTCGAAATAGATCCGCTATTTGTTGGGCGCGATCCTTTAGCCGAAGTGATTACCGAGGCGCGACGGGTTGGGTTAAAGGTGATTCCGTGGTTTGAATACGGTTTTGTCAGTTCGTATAATTTGAATGGCGGTCTGTTGTTAGAGAAAAAACCGGAATGGGCGGGACGCGATAGTAACGGCAATTTGTTGAATAAAAATGGTTTTGATTGGATGAATGCACTCGATTCGCAAGTGCAAGATTTTCTCTTAAATTTGATTCTGGAAGTTGCGAAGAATTACGATGTTGACGGTATCCAAGGAGACGATCGCTTGCCAGCATTTCCCAGTGAAGGTGGCTATGACAAAGGAACTGTAGAACGCTATCGCGCTGCATTTGGGCAAAATCCGCCACAAAATAGCAAAGATCGGCAATGGTTGCAATGGCGAGCCGATATTCTCACTGAATTCCTCGCACGCTTGTACAGGGAAGTCAAAGCTGTAAATCCCAGCCTTTTGGTGTCGCTAGCTCCTAATATCCATGATTGGGCATTGAAAGAATATTTGCAAGACTCTCCAACTTGGCTAAAGCGAGGATTAGTCGATATCATCCACCCGCAGCTTTATCGCCGCGACTTTGCCAGCTATAAGGGTTTGGCAGATCAGCTCGTTAGCCAGTTTAACGGCGAAATGTCGAGATTTGCGCCGGGGATTTTGATAAAGTTGGGATCTTATCGTATTAGTTGTGAGTATTTGTTGCAGGCGATCGCCTACAATCGTGCTCGCGGTATTACTGGAGAGGTATTCTTTTTCTACGAAGGTTTGCGCGATAATGACAACGAACTAGCTAAGGTATTACGAACAGGACCTTACCAACAGGCGGCTACATTTCCCTCAATGTCCGATCTGAGTCGAGGTAGGGTCAGCGAGAAATCATCTCCTATGTGGAAGCGGTTGTGGGCAAATATCTTTTAAACGTAGTTGAAATTCAAGATGAGTATTTCGCGGAAATTGTGGGAAGTAAATCAAGATTTAGCCCAAGCAAGTCTTAATCATCCATTTGTTCAAGGTATTGCCGACGGAACTTTAGAAACAGAGAAGTTTGCTTATTATGTAGGGCAAGATGCTTTTTTCTTGGAAGCTTTTGCTCGTGCTTATAGTATTGCAGCAGCTAAAGCACCTGATTTTACAGGATTTACTATATTTCATGACTTAGCTGGTGGGGTGTTGGCAGAACTACAGCTACATAAAGGATATGCTGCTCAGTGGGAAGTTGATTTGCACTCAGTAGAGCCTGGAGCAGCTACGCGGCGTTATACTGACTTTTTATTGGCAACTGCTTGGGGTGGAGATGCAGGTTTAACTGCTGCGGCGATGTCTCCTTGTCTACGATTGTATGCTTTTTTGGGAGAAGAATTGGCTCGTGGTGGTATTCCTAATCATCAGTATGCAGAATGGATTCGCACTTACAGTAGCCCAGATTTTACTCCATTGGCACAGGCATTGGAGAGTTTGGTGGAAACCTACGCCAGTGATACAAAGTTGGTATACTCAACCTATCGCTATGCGATGTTATGCGAACGAGACT
This sequence comes from Cyanophyceae cyanobacterium, assembly GCA_038214545.1. Lineage (GTDB taxonomy): Bacteria > Cyanobacteriota > Cyanobacteriia > Cyanobacteriales > Nostocaceae > JBBQRU01. The sequence continues at coordinate 1,901 of JBBQRU010000032.1, forward strand.
TTTTTCAAGCCGCATGGTCGTTTTGAAATTTAAATTTCAAATTTTAGTTCCATGTTTCGCACAAAAATTATGGTGCTTCCGCTATAAAAATACCCATAATTTATGTACATTTTTAGCCTTTTAATTGACTTTTACTAACTTTTACTTGCTGTGCAATTTTAATTAATGAATTAATGTCTGTGAGAAGTTCATTAACACGAGCAAGAGTAAGTTTATCATCAATAAGGTCTAAAAATGATGTTCTTAAATCCTGGGAAACTTGAGTAGCTTTTTCTAGTTGGGGAATAGTACTAGTTAAAGTTAAAATCCGATAACGAGCCGAGACAAATGCGTCGGGACTAATTTGCGGATCTTTGACATAGGGGGTGTATAATAATCGTTGTTCTTGATTCTCCTGTAATTCCGTTAATTGTCTTTTGAGTTCCTGTGTAATTAGGCTTAAAACTTGCTCTTGAGTATCAAGTTCTTGTTGGATGGTACCTTGACGCGCTTTCAGTTCTGCTTTTAAAGAAGAGCGAACATGGGCATGTACAGCAAGATTGACAATTCGCGGAATAATTTTATGTGCTGTAACAAGCTGATTACCACGAATTTTATCTCCTACCATACTGAGATTAGTAACCAGATTATCAGTCTCTTGTTGCGCTCTTTCGGAAGCATCAGAAGTTGCCAAAGTTTGAAGTTTTACAAAATAGCTGGCTAATAAGTCTGTGTGTTCTCGCATTTTATCAAGCAAATCCAGCCATTCAGTATCAGTCAGCCGAGTTCGTTGATATACTCTTCTCCTTTCCTCTTCTGTATTTGCACGGTCTCGCAACATCGCCTCAGAACTTGAGTCAATAGAAATCTTTTTGGTTGCTACAAGTAAATTGTCAATTCCTAAAGCGTAGGATTGTCCAGTTTGACTAAAGAGAGCATAATCTTTATTTGAGCCGCAAGCATTTAGTAAAGTTGTCATTGTTACAGCAGCTACAACTTTTTGCCAAAAGTATATTTTCATGAATCCTTAAGGTAGATATTGAATTTTGCAGCCAAGGATTTTGGAACTAATTCCACGGTTAATGTCATGTTAGCTTAGTTACTATTAATCAAATAAAAATTTGTAGTTAGCTTTAGAGCACGTTTTCTCCTGAGTGCGCTGAAGCGCAACTACAAACCTAGATTAAGCAACTACCTTAAGAATTGTCGCGACTAAACCTACGACATTATTCAGAGTGCTGAGAAAATTAATTTTATCTTCGATATGCTCTATGGCACTTTCTAAGTTAGTAATACCATTTTTCAGTGAACTTTCATTTTGCTGTAACTTGTCAAGCAAAATACTTGCAGCGTGGTTACGGACCTTATCAACTTGGTTTTTGTAACTAGAGCGATAATTCTTGAATTGGTTTAACTCATTATTATTGAAACTATCTTCAATCCCTGGTTGGTAGAGATTCATTTCCAGTGAAGAAAGTAAATTAAAGCAATCTATGTCAGTCATTTTTTTATTTCCCTGATTTTGTGGTAGACAGTTTCCGTCGTTTGAGACAAAGTTTTTGCCTTTCTCTACTGAAATAATAGAGTTCAGCTAAATCAACTTATGCACTTTACGGTTGACATACCTGTAGGTGGCGATCGATGAAAGGAAGTCGTCGTCAAATTGATTAATGTATGCGATCGCTCGTTCTCAAACCCGCAATAAAATTTACACCCGGTCGTGAAAGGAAAGTGATTCTAGTCGCGTGATGGGAGACTTACTTTTGTAACACTCCTATCAATTGTCACTCAATCCGGCTGCTCGCAGCGCTAGCGTCATTAAATCTTCTAATTTTAGTATTTCGGACCAGTGAGTCAAGTAGGTAAAATCAAGTTGATCGGCTTGCACTTTCATTACACCCAGGACATCACGCCATTGTCTATCGGAAATTTGATTACCAAGGCGATACCAAATCAACTTCTGAAGAATAATATCCTCTGCTGATGCGACCCAAGCCAGCCGTTCCGGATTTTGAGTAATAACTAAATGCCGACGCCGCTGCATTTCCACTTGTGCTAAAGGCTGGTCAGAAAGTACGAAAATATCGACTTTTTGCATGGTATCGAGATGGATCACATTAAAAGAAGATTGGCGTTCAATTGCTTCTCTTACCATAATTCCATCAATAAAGAATTCCCCTGTCATGACTGCAACTAAAGGTTGTACGTGCTCCAGTTGTAAATCGGCTACCATGTCAACATCTAGTGTAGCGCGAGGTTCGCCTAAAATAGAACTCGCTACAGAGCCGCCAATTAGGTAATCTATAGTTAAAGTATCAAGAATCTCTGCCATTCTCAATGCCAACTTGATTGAGTCTGCGTCCACCAATTGTCCCTCACTGTCTGTGTAAAGTCGATTTGCGATTTCTTGACCCAGGCATCTTACTGCTAGCTGAAAGCGCATCTCGGAAGAAGTTGCTTCAGGGTATTGATTTCTAATTCCGACCATTGCCCATTGTTGAATTCCCTTAGTTGCTTCGGCAGTAAGGTGCGCTTTTTTACTAACGGGCATTTGACGAAAAGCTTGCATGAGAAATTTGTCTATTTCTAGGCTGGTATCGCGTGATTGTGGTTGGTAGCCTGAACGAAAAATTATCATAGTATCCTCCAACTGATTCATATAATATAAAATGTGCCAAGGTAGGCGTCCTTAACCAATTCTTCAATTCTTTAATCTAAAATCAGTATGACTTTATTGTTGGCAGGCGATATTGGCGGTACGAAGACGATTCTGCGTCTGGTAGATACATCATCAACACGGCAAACACTGGCGGAAGAGAAGTATGTCAGTCGTGATTTTTCGGATTTAGTGCCGATGGTGCAGCAGTTTTTGGCAAAAAATCAGTCGCCAACGCCGCAGAAAGCTTGTTTTGCGATCGCTGGCCCTGTTGTTGGCAATACGGCTCAACTAACTAATTTAGCCTGGTTCTTAGATACTGAGCGTCTGCAAGCAGAGTTAGGTATTGGTGCAATCTCGCTGATCAATGATTTTGCGGCTGTTGGTTATGGGATTTTGGGTTTAGAAGCTAAAGATATACATACTTTACAAGCAGGTAAACCGGAACCGGCTGCACCAATTGCGATTCTGGGTGCGGGGACTGGTTTAGGACAAGGATTTTTAATCCAGCAAGGAGATACTTATCAGGTTTTTCCTTCGGAGGGAGGACACTCAGATTTCGCTCCCCGGACTGAGTTAGAATTTCAAATGCTGAAATACTTGCTGGATAAACATGATATTCAACGGGTTTCGGTGGAACGGGTGGTTTCTGGTCAAGGTATTGTGTCAATTTATGAGTTTCTGCGCGATCGCCATCTTGCCGCAGAGTCAAGAGAAATTGGTCAAGTTGTCCGAAATTGGGAACAACAAGCCGGACGACGAGAAAAAAGTTTAGAACCAGCCGCCGCAATTAGTGCAGCTGCGTTGAATAAGAGCGATCGCTTAAGCGAACAAACAATGCAATTATTTGTGGAAGCCTACGGCGCAGAAGCGGGAAATCTGGCGCTAAAACTTCTACCCTATGGCGGCTTATATGTTGCTGGTGGGATTGCGGCGAAAATTTTGCCTTTGCTCCAGCAGGACAATTTTTTGTTAACTTTCTCCCAAAAAGGTAGAATGCGTCCTCTTTTAGAAGATATCCCCGTGCATATTGTGCTTAATTCAGATGTTGGTCTAATTGGCGCTGCGCTTTGTGCTGCGAGATTGTAGTAGTTAATTTCTCGGAGTTGATAAATTAATTTTATACTTCAAATTCAGATGAATATCTATTGGCATTTCTGACTGCGATCGGTTGAAATGGTATTGATTCATAGCGTCTCTTGAAAAGTAAAATTAATGAAATTGACAGCTTTATTACCATCACTGGTAGCTATTTTTGTCCTTGGTGCAGGTCATTTAACCGTTGCTGTTCAGCCGAAAAAACCACTTCAGCCAGCTAAAAAAACGTTAATTTCTCAGCCAGTTCCATCAAAATGGCGAGTTTTCACGTCTCCCGAAGGTCGCTTTACGGTTTTAATGCCTGGTGCGCCGAAAAAGCTGGTGGAAACTCAAAAAACTTTTATGGGTGAAATTCACTTCCAGCAATTTGTTGCTGAACCACCAAATCAGCGGGTAGCTTATGTAGTTGTTTATAATGACTTTCCTGATAGTTACGGTCAGGAAGCCAACACGGAAAAAATCTTGGATGATGCTCGCAATTTAGCTATACAAGCTACTAAAAGCAATTTAGTGAAAGAGCAAAAAATCAATGTAAATGGTCTTTCTGGAAGGGAACTTGAGTATACAAAAGCTAATGGTATTACTAGATGTAGAATGTATTTAGTCAACGGGCGTCTGTACCAAGTAACCGTGCATACAACACGGAAACAAGAAAAGTTTTTAACTCAAAGTATTGCCGGTTTCTTAAATTCGTTTAAAGTGCCGTTAAAATCGTAAAGGCACGTAGGGTGGGTAATTTCGTAATTAATGCCTACCCTACGGCTTAACTTTTTCAAAGAATGAAAACAACAGATAAGTATTTATCACGCAGCTTTAAATCCACTAGCATTCAAGATTATAGTAGCGCCTTTACGTACTGTAAGGGTTGTTGAGGAATCACTATCATCAGCACTTATGGCTTGCTTGATTATGTAATCATAACCCTTATTACTCCAGCCTGTAGTGCATATACCATCTCGGCAAACAACTTGACCGCCATTTATTTTTACACAGTTTCCTTTATTATCACATCCTGAATAAGTTAGATTTCCCGTACCGTTGACTCCTGACCAAGAATCTCTGTTACCAATGGTGATTGTCCACTCGCCATTGCTGATAGTTTGAGAATTTGATTTATCTGGTTTTGGAGAGTCGCCCACCAGTTCCATTTTTGTGATGAGTGATTCCTGTCGAGTTTTACCGCAGGGTTCCGCACTTTGGCAATCATTAACCGGAAGCACTTTATAAACCAATTGCACTTTCTTGTTTAAGAAAGTTTTTTGCTCACAAATTTCAAATGTTGCACCTACATTTATCTTTTTTCCCGCCTCATCTAACAGCGTAACGTAGCACTTAAGGTCGCCTGATACCATCTCTTTGATGGTGCCAACTTTTGGTTGTGTAGTTGCGGTTCCTTTGGGGTTAGTAGCAACTTTTGTAGGAGTTGAAATAGATTTAATCTGAATTGGACTATCGGTTGTCGCTTTTTTTGCAGCGTCGGGATTAACTTGGTCAGAAATGGGACTGACGACAGGATCTGTAGACGTGGTCGGAGGTACCTCGGAAACATTTTTGACCGCGTTACTACAACTTACTAGCCAGATAGAGCAAATAGCGATCGCAATTGTCGGGATTAATTTTTTCATCGAAACCACTGATGTTTATTTATACTATATACTTTGCCAACTTAGGCGCTCAGCACCAGTTACCGATAAGTTGATGTTATCGGTGCTTGCTCAAAACATATTTTCTGGCTCAAGTTAATTGCAAACAAGACTGAATTCAGGCTCACATTAATTGAGGCGAACCAAGATTTCAGTAGCAGCAAGTATTAATAGTTTTTGCAAGTCCAATTGAATGAGCGCTTTCTGTCTTTTAATAGCTGGCAGCAAATTTAACTTATGCACTTCAACACAAAAAAAGCTTTTTTGGCAGGGATTAAACCCTTGTATTCCCTTCAGGTTTTATAATTTTGCAATTTAATGTCATTTGCCGATGAGTTTAACTAAGCCAATCCCACCAAAATAGAGACCTAAGACTGCGCCAGCTAAGAGACTTTGGGTAAAGGGGTCGGTAGAAGGTGTCAGGACAGCCCCTAAAACTACTGCACCTAAGATGACATAACGCCAACCAGAAATCATTTTTTGGGAAGAGACGATGCCTAAGAAGCCGAGTAAAACTTGGATGATGGGAATTTGAAAAGCCAAGCCAGTGCTGAATAATAGCAGCAATACAAATTCAAAATATTTATCAATTGACCATAATTGTTCAACGACATCCGCGCCATAGTTGATGAAGAAATTCAAGGCGGCGGGAATCAGCAGCAGGTAGGCAAATATTAAGCCAGCGATAAATAAGAAGCTAGACCCGAAAACAACAGGTCCAATTAAACGGCGTTCACGGCGAGTTAATCCGGGAAGGACAAACTGAATAATCTGGTAGAGAATAAACGGACTAGCCAGCACTAAGCCACTGTAACCCGCAACCTTAACGGAAACAAAGAAGTACTCACCTGGTGCTAATTGCAGAAATTTTACTCCGTGGGCAGGCATTTCTAGCAGTTGCACAATTGGTTTGACCGCCAAAAAGCAGCCAACTACAGTCACCACAACGGCAATCAGGGCGTAAAAAATCCGTTGTCGTAATTCTTCTAAATGGTCGAACAGGGACATCTCGACTTCGTCAGGCAAATCATTGTCGATCGTTTCCACGTCTCGATTGCCATATCCTTCGATGTCGATGTCGGGAGGATTTACAGTGTCTACATCTTGTAAAGGCGTCATCAGTCAGATTATGTCCAGCGTTTGATGACTATTGTATCTAAATCGGGGAGTGGGGGGAGTATCCCCCTCTCCTTTAATGGTTGGGTAACTTCACATGCTCGGCTGAGTATTTTGTCATTAGCTGGTTTGTTTCTGGGTTATAAATCCGCAGATAATTCCAGTAATTGCCAAACACTTGACGGGCGTAGTTTTTAGTTTCCTCGAAGGGAATTGCTTCGACAAATTCATCTGGATCGGTTTTTTTGATCGTCTGCACCCACTTAGAAACGTTGCCAGGACCAGCGTTGTAACTGGTGACAGCTAACAAGGAGTTATTTTTATACTGCTTGTGAGTGGAGTCCAGAAACCAAGTTCCCATCATGATGTTGTCGTTGGGAATTTCCAGGTTGTAGTCCTTTTCTTGCATCTTGATTTGGGGTGCAATCCATTTGGCTGTGGATGGCATCACCTGCATTAAGCCGACAGCACCAACAGGGGAATGGACTTTTGCCTCAAATCTGGACTCCTGACGCATGAGGGCGGTCACGAGTAGTGGATTGAGTTGGCGTTTTTGTGCCCAAGTTTCGATTTCCTTGGCGTAAGGAAATGGATACCGGGCTTGCCAGTACATTAACTGTTTGCTAAGTGCTTGGTACTCGGCTTGTTCTTGAGGTATTTCTCGGTCTTCTAAGGTGGAGACTTTCGCCATACCTTGGAGATTCTCACCCTTTGCTAGGCGCAATAGACCTTCAGTGAATTGTTCTGAGACTGTGGGTTGAGCTTTGTTTTGAAACTCTGCTTCCCATAGCAGCCAAGCGTCCCGGTCTTGACCTAACAAATATAGTTCTTTGAAAGTTTTAGAACCGGCTGGGGGTACTGAACGCTGGAGGGTGACGACTTTTGGGTTCATCTCTCGCACGGTATTAAAGTTACCGACGTTTAAACCTAAAGTTGATGCCGATCGCCATGCATAGTAAGAGTAAGGAAACTGGCTCAAAACATATTCATATGCTGTTTTCGCTTCTTGTTCTTTACCAAGTTTCGTTGCCCATTTACCTATCCAAAAGCCAGCCCGAGGAGCCAGGATACTGTCAGGGTTTTGGGTCGGGATTGCTTGTGCCCATTCCCAAGCACCCTGTAAATCATTAGCTTTGGCTTTAGATTGGGCAACTTTCCAGCGATATTCTGCTGCTGCCTCAGAGGTTCCGTACTTGTCAACTAGCAGTTTTAAAGCTTCGGCACCTTGGGCGCTATTACCGTTTTTGTTCAGAATATCCGCTTTTTTAACCACTGCTTCCCCGGCTTTATCCGGGAATTTACTGATTACCTGATCCAGATAAGGTATCGCTTCCGTACCTGATTTTGTCAGTTCGGCTAGCCGCAGTAGCCCCATCCCAGTTTCTCTGGCGTCGGGAAAGTCTTTCGCTAGCTCTTTGTAGGCAGAAGAAGCTTCCGCCGATTTATTACCTACCTGATATCCTCTGCCTGTACGGTAGAGATTACGGGCTGTACGCGGTGCTTTTGCATAAGCTTGACCAGCTTTAGCAAACTCTGTATTTCCCCAATAAGCGGAGGCGACGGTTTCCCAGTCTTCAGGTTTCAGAGTGGCTGTCTCTGATTGTCCTGACTTCGGTTGACCGACTAGTTCATCCAATACCGGAATTACATAGGCTTGATCGTAGGCATATTTTGCCAAGAGCAATTGTAATTGGGGTTGATTAGGATTTGCCTTTAACCGCTGATTGGCGATTTCCCAACTCAGAGGATGGGAGGGAAATTTAGCTAAAGCTGCATCTAAAAACTCTGGCTTAGACTGTCCTAGGAGGTACAGTGCTTTTACAGATGCGAAATCTTTGGGATAGTCTTTGACTACTTGTTCCCGAATTTTCTTTGTCTGTTCTGTCGCACCTGTCAATTCGTAAGCTTGCGCCTGCTTCAGGAGAATATAAGGCGCAAGCTGAGGATAGTCTTTTTCTAATCCTTCTAGAAAGCTGAGTGCTTTTTTACCTTCATCTTTATCAATTAAGTCACTCGCCAACAGATAACGAGCGCGATTACGATCTTCCGACTCTGAGCCTTTAGCGATCGCTTGTAGTTTTTCTGCTCGTTCTGCTTTAGACAGTGCCACCAGCGGGAGCACGGCTGACTGAGTGTTAATCGCTTGCGGGTTTTGCTCTTGCTGCGAATGACTTTTGCCTAGCCATTGCCCAAACCAGTTGCCCGATCTAGGTAATGTTACTGTCGCCCCTAGTATCAGGGCTAACAATCCCATACCAGCAAATACTAGTGGAACTCGGTTTTTGCGTCGCTTATTCAGCATTGATACTCGCTGAAATGTTAAGTTCAATATCTTATGAACTTTAGCATTATTGAAGCTCAGTGTTACCTATCTTGATGGTTTAATTTTGTGATTTCTCTGAAAATTGCTCTAATTGAGCACGCAATACACATTAACAGCCTCCGGAAATTTCCCTAATTCTGTTAACAAACTTTACTCATACGCAATTCATCTATCTTTAGGCGTAAAATAACTAGATGTTCTTCGCATCAGCTTTTCAGCGTTGTGCTAACTCTGGTGTGCGACCTTTCAAACCTACCATCAACTTGAGAGCAAACACTTTTACTAAAGGCACTCGCTGCATGACCCATAAACCAATGCGGCGGACTACTACTATTGGGAGGAATGTATTAGAAAACATTCGGTCTAATAAATCGGTAAAACCTAAAATTGCCAGATTCTCTTGTTTACGCCAGCTTTCGTAACGTCTCAGGATTTGCATATCGCCGATATCTTCGCCGTTTTTACGTGCTGCTTTTAACACCTGCGCCAAAGCTGCAGCATCGCGTATGCCTAAATTTAAACCCTGACCGCCGACAGGATGACAACAATGAGCAGCATCGCCAATTAAAGCTAACCGCGACTGCACATAACGATCGCTCTGCATAAGTTGCACCGGAAATACAAAGCGATCGCCTAATAATTCCAATTCTCCCATCTGCTCGCCATATCGCTGCTGTAATTCAACTAAAAATTGCTCATCATCTAAAGCACAAATTGCTTTGGCTTCCGCGTGCGGTGCTGTCCAAACAATCCGGCAACGGTTTCCTGGTAAAGGTAAAATTGCAAATGGCCCACTGGCGTGAAATTTTTCGTAAGCTATATTATTATGAGGTTGAGACGGCTTAACAAAAGCGACAATACATGATTGCCAGTATTGCCAACCCCGAGTCTTAATTCCCGCAGCTTCCCGAAGGAGCGATCGCGCCCCATCTGCAGCCACAAGTAGCAGAGTGCGAATAGTCTGAATTTCTTCACCAATCTTAATATCTATCGTCACTGCATCTGACAGATACTCAGTTTTCACCACTTCTGCGGGACACATATACGTTACATTCGCACACGCTTGCAAAAAATCCTGCAACGGTTGCAACAGCGCGTGATGTTCCGCCACATAACCTAAATCCTCAGTCCCCAAATCACCAGGTTGGAATTGCACTACACCGGGATAATCACCATCAGAAAGACGAATTTGGTTAAAAGTAGCAATTTGGGGCAGAATTTGCTCCCAAACCCCAATCCCCTGAAAAATGCGACTAGAGATTAATTGCACCGCATAAGCTTGACCTTTGGCGACAGCGGCTGATTGAACTCGTGCCTCAATCAACAATACCTTTAGCCCAGAGTCCTTCAAAGCACAGGCGAGAGTTAACCCAATAATGCCACCCCCGACGATGGCTAGGTCATAGTCAAGGGTGGCGGTTGATGAAAGTGGCGATCGCGTCATTGTAAATAAGTAAATAGTTTACAAAAGTTTTTATTACTTCTATTGTGACGCGATCCGCCCTCAGTGAGCAAGTTACTGCACTGTTGCCTTGCGTTCTAATTTACCCCAACCGACAATCTGACCTTGAATGGCTTTAATTACAGACTTAATTGCCACATAATACATTAACTGCCGGTAGAGGAAACGCTGAGGGACTAGCCAGAACAGCAACTTCCAATCTTCCTTACGTTCCAAGCTAAAAGCAATGAAAGCGGCGAGGAAATCGACACTTAAAAACAGGAGGTAATAAGGTAGAACCTGGGATAGCGCCTGAGATGTATACTCACCTGGCTGCTGATATTTGTGCCAGACAGTCCAACAAATCGACTGTACCATCATTAAATCCATCAAAGGAGAGATGAGGGGAAAACAGATTTGGAATAAGATGACGTTGGGAATAGCAAATAAGCCGATCGCGCCATAACGAGGGCGAAATAAAGTTTCTCGATGTTTCCAGACTGCTTGGAGAGTGCCATACATCCACCGGAAGCGCTGCTTTAAGAAACCACCAATTGTATCTGGTGCTTCGGTTAAGGCGATCGCTTCTTCGTCATAATCAACTTTGTAACCCATTTGTAACAGAGTCAGGGTCAGGTCAGCATCTTCAGCTAAGGTATCGTGAGCGAAACCACCAGCTTTCAAAATTAGTTGTCGTCGCCATGCACCAATTGCGCCGGGGACAACAGAGATACAATTGAGCAAGCCGAAAGCTCGACGTTCGAGATTTTGACTAGTAATATATTCCAAAGCCTGCCAATAGGTGAGGATATTTAGACGATTGCCAACTTTAGCATTACCTGCGATCGCGCCGATTTGGGGATTGATAAAATGACGGGTCAATTTACCAATCGCATTCGGACGCAAAACAGTATCGGCATCTAAAGTGACGACAATTTCCGCCTCACTATGGCGAATCGCGTAGTTTAACGCTTGGGCTTTGCCGCCATTCGGCTTGGTTAAGATTTTAACTTGTGGATGTTCGCTAAAATTAGAGAGTAAGCGTTTATACGTGTCATCAGTCGAGCCATCATCGACGACGACGATATTGAAATTTGAGTAACGACAACGCAGCAGTGAGTCAATCGTTTTACAAATGACTTTTTCTTCATTAAAAGCCGGAACCAAAACACTCACAGAAGGCGTATATGCTGAGTCATACTGACGACGATGGCGAATATGCCATTCATAAATCGCCAAGATGCTGACAAAGATTAGGCGCAACACGCTCAACTCAATCCCGATAATAAACAGATAACCGATAACTGAGTTGAAACCATTTAACAGGAAAAAGCCTGTAGCGCTAACTTCCGAAATCATTCTCTCGGAATCGGGAATTTTTGACATCAAAGCATTTCGCGACAAACCGAGGAGGTTAGAAATGGGGACTATTTCAAAACCACGTTCGCGTAATCCTTCAATAATTTTTGGGAGTGCGGCGACAGTATGAGAGCGATCGCCACCACTATCATGTAACAACACAATATTACCAGCCCCGCCGACCGCTTGGTCGATCGTTTCTTTCACAATCTCCGACACATCGGGGTTGCGCCAATCACCTGGATCGATGTGCATCCCAATCGTGTAATAACCTAAATCCCCTGTAAACAGTAAAGGCGCTACTTGATCCGGTGTCGATGGTTCAACATCTTCTGCGTAAGGTGGACGGAAAAGCACTGAACGTATTCCGAGTTCGCTTTCAAATACTCGTTCCGTTGCATTCAATTCTAAGCGCAGTTGCTTATGAGAGGTATTAGCAATATTGGGGTGAGTGAAGGTATGACTACCAATCTCGTGACCTTCATTGACAATGCGCTTCAGCAGACCCGGATTAGCGCTAGCATTCATTCCTACGACAAAGAAAGTCGCTTTGGCTTTGTATTGTTTCAGCACATCCAAGATATCGGCTGTGTAACGAGGATCGGGACCATCATCAAAGGTGAGAACAATCTTCTTTTTATTCTCTCCACCCCAGCGCGTAATCACATAAGGAGAGGGATAAGAAACTAAATGATGGTCGGTAATCAAACGTGACTGCGGATCGTACTTAATTTCACGTTTCCCGGATTGTGGTGTTGCTGTCACCTTCAGGACTTCGCCTTGTCCGCGATAGTCAATATCGTAACCGTATTCGATGGCGCTGAGTTTTTCGGCAACGGTAGAATTAAGTTGCATCCGCTGTTCTAAAACAGACCAAATTGAAGGATCTTCAGAACCCATTCGCCATAAGCTAAATCCCCGCACTCCATGCGATTGTGCTTCAACGATTTGGTTAAATGCGGAGATGGCGTCTAAAAACCACACCTCATGTAATTTATCTTGGTCGTCATAATAATTAAAGGTAGGATTAAGCGTCGCGGAATCAAGGTGAATCTGTCCTCCTGATTCTTCAGCTATTTTCAAAGTTTCTTGAAAAGAGACTTCTGTCCCATTCGCTTTCTCTCCTTGCCAATCGTAGCCATAATTACCGATCGCAATCATATACTTATTGGCGGGGAGTTCTGCTAAGCGCAGGCGCAATTTTTCCGCATACCACTTTTGGGAAGCAACTGCTCCCGCCGTACCACCTGGATAATGTTCGTCATAAGCCATTAAAATCAGGTAATCATTAATATTGGCGAGAGTGCGGTAATTATAAGCTGGGTCATCAACAGGAACTGACTCTGAGACTTCATAGCCAAGAGCATGAAACTGTTTATACAGTTCACTCATAAAGGCAATCAAGTTAGACTGACCAGCTACAGGGAGATTTTCAAAGTCGATATTGACGCCATTTAAACCGTTGCTGCGGACAAATTCCTGCAAGTTTTGAATCAGTCGCGTCCGAGAAGAGGGATCGGCGAGCATTTTTACCAGTACATCGCTATTCCAACCTTGAGTCTGACTATCGTAGTTGTTAATTAATGCCATAATCGGCAGGTTAGGTCGATTCTGCCGAATATAAGTGAGCGTCCGTTCTTGCTTGACTGGGTCATCAATCGCGATCGCGCCATCAACCGCACTCAAGTGTAACCACTCTGGCATCAACTTATCAATGCGCGAGATATTATGCTTGAGGGAAGTAAAACTATTATCATCCCAGTTCACATAAAAGCCGATAATTTCCGACTTGGCTGTCGGGGAAACAGGAGTTGAGGTGACAGGTGATTGAATCTTAGCTTTCACACCTTTAGATGGCGGCTGAGTTACCTTTAAGGCTTTGTTGGTTGCGCCCCAAATGTGATGTACCTTCTGTATAGTCCGACTAGACGCTAAACCCAAGTCAGGAAGCCCAGGATCGATGAGCATTGTCGAAAAGAAAGCGATACAGATAATCGTCAGCAGCACAGCCATGACTTGCGCTAGGCGCTTGAAACGCCCCCAACGGCGAGACTGTGGGTCATAAAAGACTGGATAAGTATATTTTTTAGACACGGGAACCTTAAATATAAAATAACGTCGTTAAAGATACAATCACATTTTACCACTGGTATATAGAGGCACTTGACACCGCCTATGTCTAAAAGACGTAGCTTTAGGCAGGAGGTGTTCCCAACTTCAGTTAGCACATAAGTCAACTATCTCAGATCGGTATGTCATCCCTGTGTTATTTCTGTGGATTCTCTATGCAGCAAATTTTTTCTGCCTAGTGATTCTACTGAGACAGCATTAATTTAATATTAACCGTATACTGGCGGATTTTAAGTATAAAAACAATCACAAGTTCGTAGTTGTGCTTTAGCGCTACCACAAAGCAGTGAAGATGTCATAAAATAACCCCGCTACTATCGGTCGCGGAGGTCTTACCTTGAACGGTATTTCCTTGAGGGGTCTTGGCTTAAACAACTGGTGCCGAAAGAGCTACAGGAGCAGCAACAACTAAAGCTAAAAAAAGAGCTTGAGCTAAATTCTTCATGGGGAATGTCTCATCCGATTTAAGAACCGACAATCAAGTTATCCCAGAGTCATGTGTCATTGCTTTGTGCTGGAGATGAAGTTTGTGTGTAGATATTTTTACTGTTAAGCCATACTCAGCGCCATTAACTGATCGGCCATCTCAAAATTAGCTGTGACATTCTGGACATCATCTAAATCCTCCAGAGTATCAATTAACTTCAGTAGCGATCGCGCCTGTTCTGCATCACTCACTTCCACACTCAGATTGGGAATCCACCGCAATTCCACCTCACTCACCGCCAAACCGAGTTGCTTCAGCGTCCGACTCAGATTCTCTAAATTTCCAATTTCCGTAAATACCTCCGTCGTCTCATCCTCCAACACCTCATAAGACTCCGCACCACCTTCTACAGATGCTTCTAATAACACTTCTTCCTCCACCACTCCTTGGAGGATACAAACGCCTTTTTGTTGAAACATCCAACTCACACAGCCAGTTTCACCCAAATTGCCACCATTTTTACTAAAAGCCATTCGCAGTTCAGCAGCAGCGCGATTGCGGTTATCGGTCAAAGCTTCAATCAGCACCGCCACACCCGCCGGACCATAACCCTCATAACGCACAAACTCAAAATTCGAGTTATCACCACCTAGCGTCCCGGCACCCTTAGCGATCGCCCGCTCAATATTATCATTAGGAATACTTGCCGCCTTTGCCTTATCAACCGCCGTCCGCAGTTGAAAATTCAACGCTATGTCTGGTACCCCACTTCGCGCCGCCACAATAATCGCCCGTGATAGCTGAGTAAAAGTCTTCCCTTTCACCGCATCCACTCGCGCTTTTTGGCGCTTGATATTCGCCCACTTACTATGTCCTGCCATACTCTTAAAATATAATAAACAAATCACTTATTACCAGTAAAGGTGACACCTTGAATAAAATAGCGATTAAAAAAGGCGTAAATTCCCAAAGCTGGTAATGTAAAAACCATCGAAGCCGCCATGATATAATTCCAGTAGCTGATGTATTGTCCTTTAAACGTATTCAAACCCAATGGTAGCGTAAACATCTCCGGATCGGATACTACAATCAGCGGTACCAAAAAATTATTCCACGCCCCCATAAAAATAAATATCGCCTGCGCCGCCAAAGCTGGTTTAGCCAAAGGCATAACAATTTGCCAAAAGGTTTCGATCCTGCTTAAACCATCCAACGCCGCCGCTTCCTCCAAATCTTGAGGAAAATTTACAAAAAATTGTCGCATCATAAAAATAAACGTGGCATTGACAACTTCTGGCACAATTAAACCTGGATAAGAATTTAGCCATCCTAAAGATTTCAAAACTAAAAAGCGAGGAATCAAAGTTACCTGTATAGGCACCATCAACACAGCTAAAACCAGGAAAAACCAAAGTTGATTTCCCGGAAATTTAATCCGCGCCAAAGCATAACCAGCCATTGAGTTAAATAACAAATTTAACGTCGTAATCCACACAGCCACAAACACACTATTAAATAACCACCGGCTAAACAGCGGTTCCGCCAAGAAGATTTTTCGGTAGTTCTCGAATGTAAACTGAGAAGGCAGAAAATTATCTCCCCCCGCAACAATTTCTGACAACGGTTTAAATGAAGCTGACAGTGCCCACAAAAAAGGAATCAATGTCAAAATTGCATATAAACTCAAGATAATATATAAAATCCCTTTGAGCCATGTCAAATGTTTCATCAATTTACTTTTTCCTCTTTAAACAAATAACGTTGAATCAACGTCATACTCATAATCACCACCGCCAGCATTAATGCCAGCGCCGCCGCATAACCGACATCAAGGTTTTTAAAAGCATATTGGTAAATCAACAAAACAATGGTTAAAGTTGAATTATTTGGTCCGCCACTCCCCGCCGAAAAGATATAAGATTGGTCGAATAATTGAAATGTGCCAATCATGCCGACAACCACAATAAAAAAGGTGACAGGTTGTAAAAATGGCAATGTTATGTAAAAAAACTTATCCCACCAACTAGCACCATCAAGTGTTGCCGCCTCATAAAGGCTTACAGGAATATCTTGCAGCGCTGCTAAATAAATTACCATATACAATGGTGCCGTTGACCATATATTCATTAGCATAATCGCTTTTAAGGCAATAGCAGGATCGCCTAACCAGTTATAACTTGGTAAACCGAAAAAGCCGAGAAAGTGATTTAATAAACCATGAGTGTTGTAAATCCACATAAATATCAGTGTTAATACTGCTGAAGATGTGACAGTCGGTAAAAATAAAATTATCCGAAACCAATTTTTGGCTTTGATGTCCGCATTCAAGATCAATGCTAAAATTAGCCCTAGCATTGTCTGTACGGGCACAACGATCGCTACATATTGGGCTGTGTTTTTTAAAGCGATCCACACTCGCGCATCCGCGATCGCTCGCAGAAAATTCCGCGCACCTCGAAAAGAATAAGTTATGTCTCCTAAAAGTTGCACTTTGTAAAGAGATAGCAACAATCCCATCATCATTGGCAGAAGCAAAAATACTCCTAAAATGACAATTGCCGGACTCATAAACGCGTAGCCTGTTAAAGCATTATTCGCTTTTCGTCTAACCACATCAATTATCCAATTACAATTAGTTTACTCGGCTGCGGCTATTTCTTGATTAGCAGTTGTTTGCGCCAGTTGCATTGCTGTAGAAAGTGGTTGTTCACCAAGCATTGCACTGATTAGTTGATTATTAAAATTAGTGCGGATGGTCGGGAGATTTTCTCCAGCATGCCAAATTGTTGCATAATCAGTACCGGCGATAAATGGCGCATATAGAGGATTTTCATTATACAAGAGTGCTTTGGTGACAGATTCTCGTGTTGGCATTGCGGAACCGCCGCCAGTCCAGATTTTCATTCCTGCTTCGCCTGTCAAGTAAGCAATTAATTCTCCTGCGGCTTGTTTGTGTTTGGATTGCTTGTTCATCACATAAGCAACTGTAAATGCCATTGTGCCTTTTTTATCATTAACTGTTGGCACTTCCGCAGTGGCATATTTTAAGTCGGGAAATGTAGATTTAAAGTAAGGAATCGCCCATCCGCCTTCAATCACCATCGCCACTTTCCCTTGACCAAACATTTCTGTACCAGAATTTGTCCCGACATCTGTTGGTTGAACAGTTGATTTATCTTGGCGATATTGGTCAATTAGTAGCTGCAAACCTTGTAAACTTTGAGGTGTGGCAAATGTCGCCCGACCTTGAGGATTAATTAACTCGCCACCATAAGCTTGCAACATAAACATTTGGCGTGCTAGTTCTGGAGTAATCCCAAAACCAAATTGGTCAATCGTGCCATCGTGATTGCGATCGCTAGTTAATTGCCGAGAATATATCCGCAATTGTTCCCAGTTTTGGGGTGGTGTAGATAATCCCGCTGCCGCAAAGGCTTTCTCATTATAAAACAGTGCTAAGGTGGAGAAATCTTTCGGCAAGCCGTAGATTTTGCCCTTGTATTCAAAAGCTTTGAGTAACCTAGGTTTAAAATCCGCTTTAGTCGCTGGTGTTATGTAGGCGTCTAGTGGTTCGAGAACTCCATATTTCATCAACGCTGGCGCTTCAAAGGAATCTAAATAAAATACATCGGGTGCTGTCTCGCCAATTAATCTAGTTTTGATCACGTCCATGTATTGATCGGCGATCGCTTCGTACTTTACTTTGATCTGGTGATGTGTCGCCTCAAAGTTATGAATAACTTGTTGCAGCAGTTGTTTCTCGCTAGGGTCAGCACTCCAACCACTCAAGCGCACAGTAATAACCTGGTTTGACTGGTGCGCGATAGTACAACCAGTAAACGTAATTATCCCTAGCAACAACCAAGCTAGGAGCGTATTTTTTAGCATCTTATTTATTTTGGCGTATAAAAAAAGACTTCTGGCAAATTAATTTGAGAGTTGCTAAGATAAAAAGAGCCGATTTTCATGTCAGACAATCCATTCTGAACTACGTTCACCCAAATCTAGGGGTATGCTTACAGCTTTGCCTAGTCTTGGTTTTTCACGGGTTTTTTGAATGAAAGTTTGCACTTGTGCTGAACCACCAAAAGCGTCTAGATAAGTGGCAATTTCATTGAGATGCTCTTGGTACTGAGTTTCACTCAGGGGAAAAGAAGCCTGCTCAAGGTATTTCCACATTACCTGTAAAAATATCTTGTTCTGCGTCCGTCGCAGTTGCACATCATATGAATATCCCCACTTATCGAGCAAAATTTGGCGTAAGTCCTGTCCTGTCATAGCTTTTATTCGTTGGATTTTACATTTCGTTATAATTGCCAGCCCCGTTACTCAGGTATGATACCAATATAAAGAAATGTAATGAAGCCCTCAAAAATGGGAGCAACTCGTACCAGAGTAGTTTGACATAGTTGTGGGTTCTGGCATCTCGATATTGTCGAAACGCGGTACATTGCCTGGATCTCATGAGTTCAGAATCGTTAACAAAATACACACAGAGCGTGTAAATTATGGCTCAAATTTCGGAATCTATGGACGTTCCCGATATGGGGCGGCGTCAATTTATGAACCTGCTGACCTTTGGTACAGTGACCGGAGTAGCTCTAGGAGCATTGTATCCAGTAGTTAATTATTTTATTCCACCAGCTAGTGGTGGCGCTAGTGGTGGGACAACCGCCAAAGACGAGTTGGGTAATGACGTCAGTGTCAGCAAATTGTTGGCAACTCATGCAGTAGGCGATCGCGTCTTAGCTCAAGGACTCAAAGGCGATCCTACCTATATGGTGATCGAAAATAAAGAAGCGATCGGCGATTACGGCATCAACGCTGTTTGCACTCACTTAGGCTGCGTTGTGCCTTGGAATGCTGCCGAGAACAAATTTAAGTGTCCTTGTCACGGTTCGCAGTACGATAGCACAGGTAAAGTTGTGCGCGGTCCCGCACCATTATCTTTGGCTTTGGCACATGCCACAACCCAAGAAGACAAGCTTCTGTTTACCCCCTGGACAGAAACCGACTTCCGCACTGGTGACGCACCCTGGTGGAAGTAATTATAGAGACGCTCCCCCAACGTGCGTTTCTACAGGTCGATTGATGATAATTTTGTTACAGAACCGTGTCCTGAAAGATGAAAAGACCTTTTTTATCAGTGAGATGGCTTAGTAGAGCGACAATCGCCAAAACTGTGATTGTTGCCCTTGCGACTATTGCCATCTTCTTCACAAGCGATCTAGCCCTACCTCAAGCTGCTTCCGCCTATCCATTTTGGGCGCAGCAGACCTATCCCGAAAGTCCTCGCGAACCGACAGGGCGGATTGTTTGCGCTAACTGTCACCTAGCAGCCAAGCCTACAGAAATTGAAGTTCCTCAATCTGTTCTCCCCGATACCGTATTTGAAGCTGTAGTAAAAATTCCCTACGATACCAAAATCCAGCAAGTCGGTGCTGATGGGTCGAAAGTAGGATTGAACGTTGGCGCTGTGCTGATGTTACCAGAAGGCTTTAAGATTGCGCCTGAGGATCGGATTCCTGAGGAAATGAAAGCAAAAGTTGGCGATTTATATTTCCAACCTTACGGCGAAGGCAAAGATAATATTGTCATCGTCGGACCTTTACCGGGCGAACAATATCAAGAAATTGTCTTCCCAGTACTTTCACCCAATCCTGCAACCGATAAGAACATCCACTTCGGCAAATATGCCGTTCATGTCGGTGGTAATCGCGGTCGCGGACAAATTTATCCCACTGGCTTAAAGAGCAACAACGCCGTTTACAATGCTTCTGCTGCGGGCACAATCACAAAGATTGCCAAAGTGGAAGATGAGGACGGTAACACTACATACGAACTCAGCATCCAACCCACGACTGGGGACACGGTAGTTGATAAGATTCCTTTAGGTCCAGACCTAATTGTCTCCGAAGGACAAACAGTTGCATCTGGTGACGCCTTAACCAACAACCCAAATGTCGGTGGATTTGGTCAACACGATGCCGAAATCGTGCTGCAAGAAGCTAGCCGAATTCAATGGTTGATTGCTTTCTTGAGTCTCCTAATGTTAGCTCAAGTCATGCTCGTTCTCAAGAAAAAGCAAGTTGAGAAAGTGCAAGCTGCAGAAATGAATTTCTAATTTCTCAGCGATGACTATTATGGGACAGGCAAAGAGTGCCTGTCTTTTTTTATAAGATTTCTCGTACAATTAAGAAACTGTATGACATTACGGTGATTACCGCTGCTAAAAAAATGACTGAATTGCTGCAACAGGCTTTAGCTCAAATCCAACAACTCTCCCCCGATCAACAAGATGCGATCGCGGCTCGTTTTTTGGCTGAATTGCAAGATGAGCAAAAATGGGAAGATCGTTTTGTATCAACAACAGATAATCAGTGGGAGCAGATGGCTGCAATGGTACGCCAGGAAATTGCCTTGGATGAAATTCCAGTAGTCTGAGATGCGATCGCTAACTTCAGGATTTCAACTCCAGTACAGTCATGCTCATGGACAGCTTTATCAAGGAGACTCGATTGAGTGGCTGACTTCACTGAAAGATGAAAGTGTAGATTTAGTATTTGCTGACCCGCCTTACAACATTAAGAAAGCGGATTGGGACAATTTCGAGAGCCAGGAGCAATATATTGAATGGTCAATGCAATGGATTTGTCAAGCAGCGCGAGTACTCAAGCCAACTGGGTCGCTTTACATTTGTGGATTTTCCGAAATTCTCGCCGACCTGAAACATCCCGCTTCTAAGTATTTTGACGGCTGTCGCTGGCTAGTGTGGTACTACAAAAATAAAGCCAACCTAGGTAGCGATTGGGGTCGGGCACATGAAAGTATTCTTCATTTTCGTAAGTCTAGTAAAGTTAAACTGAATACCGACGATGTGCGAATTCCCTATGGTACGCATACTTTAAAATATCCCTCTCATCCACAAGCCGAAACCAGCGCTTACGGTAAAGGAGAAAAAAAGCGCAGTAACTGGCTACCAAATCCCAAAGGTGCGAAACCAAAAGATGTCATCGAGATTCCGACAACATGCAACGGAATGGGCGAAACCACTCCTCATCCAACGCAGAAACCAGAAGAACTCTTGCGTAAATTTGTTCTTGCTTCGTCGCAAACAGACGACTTAGTAATTGATCCATTTTCCGGTTCCGGAACAACTATAGTGGTCGCTGAGCAATTAAATCGTCGCTGGATGGGCTGTGACCTTAATCCTGAGTATAACCAATGGGCAATTGAGCGGATCGAGCAGGTTCGCCGCCTTACTAAAGATGAATGGATGAAGAGCGATCGCAAAAACGCCGAACGTCGCGAATCAATCCGATAAGCCTCAAAAGCCTTCCAGCAAATGAAAGACGGTAAATTACTAGATGTTTTTTATAGCATAACCGTTTGTCTTGAAGCGATCAGCTAGTCCTTTGAGTGTCATATTTTGGGCGATCGCATCATGGGGAATCAAGACGTAAACCCAAGGTTTCCCATCGTGATTTAGCATGTAGTCAGAAGCATTTTGACACCATTTAATTGCTGCTTCCTTTTTAGTAAGCACTTGAGGATCGTCTACCTCATCTCGATTTTTAGGCTCGAGCATATAGATAATTTCTTCTGTCTCTGCAACAAAATCGGGTTGATATTCTAGGTAATCTCCATGCCATTTATAATAAAGCTGAAATTGTCCCCTTGCAGGCTTAAACCATTTAATTGCATCTCGTTCCAGAATTATAGACAATACTCTCTCTCCTTCGGATTGAAACTTCTGTTCTAGATATAGGCATTTAGAGAAGCCTGTAAACAAGTATTTGGACATATTATTTTTATCTGGTGGTGAATAGCGATAATCAAGGCATTTATTCGCATTTGTGGTGTAGGCGCTATCTTTTAGCATTGTAAAACCTTTACTGATTTTGACTTTGTAACCGACTGTCTCTTCCCAAAAATGTTTTTGCATTTGGCTATGAGCAGAATTGGCAATTTCACGTTGGTAATGACGTAAAATACTGCGTGCATCGACCTCAGAGAATTGTGTGAGATAATAACTTACTACTTGACCAGCTAGGTCATAGAGCAAATCGGCGTGATCGTCATAGGAAATATCATCAAAGTTAACTAAACTTTTGACTATATAGTTTTCTAGCCGAGACTCTTCAAAGTTTGTTTTTTTTATTTCTAGGGATTCAGAGTCATTAGTTGCTAGAGATTGAATATGTAATTCTTCTTTGGATGGAACGGAATAGTTTAAGCTTGTTATATCTAGAGCAAAAGACCTGAAACCCGAGCGCACTTCTCCCTTAGGAATGACAAGAATGCGCGGAATGTCAATGGTTTGCTGGATTACTAAATTAGTTGTCTTCGTGACAATCACTTCAATATTTGGTGGTGGAGTTACGCCTTCTATTTCCAGTTGTTCAGGCTGATATTCTCTAGCCACTGCTTCGCACACCATCGCCTGGACTTTTGGGGATGAGAGATGGGCGGTGGTTGGTACTTCTTCCGGGTGATCTTCAAGCTTTAGAATTGCTTGGTAAGTAAGCTGTGCGATCTTTTGTTCTATTGGCGATTCAAATATAGGTGGTTGACTATTTTTAATTTCTGTTTCGGGCAAGTTTATAGTTTGTTTAGTCAGAATTCCTATTTCTTGAGCTAGTTTTGACTGTGAAATTACGGTTTTTGCTTTTTGCTGTAAATCTTCAGGTGTGAGGATAATTTGTTGCAATCTAATTTGTGACTCTGGGCGTTTTGCTTCTTCGACAATCTCTTGAAATTTGTCATGGGCAACAATGTTAAGACGATCAACTATGGTTATACCTGTGCGCTTTCCATAAGGTAAACGTAATCCCCTTCCAATTGATTGTTCGATCAATATTTTAGAATTTGCGGCTCTTAAAGGTACGATTGTATAAAGGTTGGTAACATCCCAGCCTTCCTTGAGCATATTTACATGAATAACTATCTCAGTTAGTTCATCTGGATGTTCTACTTTAAGCAGTCGCTCTACCATTTCATCTTCCTGAGCGCCTGTTTTACTAGAATCAACTTGAATGACTTTATCTTTGTAATACCCTTCTGAAAATTTATCAGATTTAATTAGTTCTACGAGTTGTGTGGCATGAGTGGTGTCACGGGCAATAACAAGCATAAATGGCTTGACAATTGGCTTTCCAGTTTGGAGGGCATAGGTTTCTAATTCAGCTTTAACATTTTCGTGCAGATAGATTCCGTCTTCTAACTTCATTCGCTCGATCGCTTCTGGTGACAAGACCGCAGGATTAAAGTCTTTGCGGGTGACGACGGCAGGATCTTTAACAAACCTATCTGTCATTGCGCGTCCTAGGGGATAGTCATAGATTACATTTTTAAAAGGTACAGACCCCCTACTAGTTTCTACAAAGGGTGTAGCTGTGACTTCTAGACCCATTAATGGTTTTAATTCGTTAATTGCTCGAACTCCTGCTGAGGCTCGATATCGGTGCGATTCATCCATTAAGATTACTAGGTCTTTTAACTGGGATAGGTAATCAAAATAGCTTTCGCCAATATATTCTGATAGTCGCTTGATTTTTGGGCTTCTGCCACCGCGCACTTCAGAGTTAATTTTCGAGATATTAAAAATATTTATTTTGCATGTGATTTGTTCATCTAAAAGCGTTCGCGCATTCATCTCATAGTTATCACCTGTGATGATAACTGGTGACTCGATAGCAAATTCAGAGATACCTGTAAATACATATTTTGATGTATTGGGCGTGAAGTCAGTTATCAGTTTTTTATAAATGGTTAGATTAGGTGCTAGGACAAAGAAGTTTTTGATGCCATGCACTTGGTTTAGGTAACTGATAAAAGCTCCCATTAGTCGCGTTTTCCCAACACCTGTTGCTAGTGCAAAACATAGTGATGGAAAGTCTCGCTCAAAGTCGGTAATGCTTGGGAATTCTTTTCTAATGGCGGCTAAACTTGCTGCTATATCTGATTGTCTTTTGATGGGCAATAATTCACAAATGCGAGCAATAATTTCTAATGATTGTCGTTGTGGATGACGCAGGCTGAGACGATTAGCAATGTTATTAACAAATTGATTCATCATACGTTTTCCATGTCAAATAGTGATAGTTGTCCGATTTTTGGGGGCGCTTTAGGAAGATTTTCGATTTTGAGGCTATAATCGTCGTGTCCCCATTCGCATTGTGTAAGTATTTGTTTAGGAATTTTCTTCATGGTAAGATTTGGGAATATATCAGCTTTGCCACAAAAGGCGCTACATAAAACAAGTAGAGTGTGCTCTTGTCCTACTTCGTCACAAAGTTTGGATAATTGTTCGTGACTAAGAGTTTGTGTAGTGACATAAATAAAATCCCGTTCGGTGGAGTAACCATGTTGCCAGTAGAAGGTATCTGATGGTGAGTATGTGAAGCCTTCAATTTTGCATAGTGCTTCGGCTAACATGGCTGAATTGTAAGTTTTATTGATAATCCAGTTATCCCATTTGTCTTTTTCTAACAGTGATGGCGCAAGATGATAGTAACGAAACCCACCGCCACCTTTCCAATTAACAGCTTGGGTGATGCCGCCTTTGTCTTCATCGTCGATCACTTTTTTGAGACGGGGAATGATATGTGTATGACAATGTTCGCCTAGTTCAATCATGATCCATCGCCGTCCCATTTTATGTGCTACTGCGCCTGTTGTGCCAGAACCAGCGAAGGAATCTAAAACAAGGTCATTAGGATTTGTCGCAATTTCTAGAACTCGCTGGATTAATCTTTCTGGCTTGGGTGTAATAAAGTCATCTGCAAGAGAAGAACTACCTAATACAGCATGAATTTCTTTTCGAGCAGCATCAGTATGACTTGCATATTCGTGTAACCAGAGTGTTTGAGGTACAGTTCCCTGATTTTTCAATAAATGCTTATATCGTTTGTAAGATGGGGTCTTGGATAAGCCATTCTTACCCCAGTAAACTAGATCATTTTGAAGATGTTCTTTGTGGGTTTCCTGAGAATAAGCCCAAACCCTAGTGCGACTTGGAAAAATTTCTTCTCTGGTATTAGGTTGAATTATAGAGTAGTAAAGATTAGGTCTCTCTTCAGCACTTTTATTACATGTGTAGTTATCGATACGAAAGATTCCTTTCTCATCTTTATATCGATACTGGTGATCTTTTTCTTCTGTTCTTGTTAAAAGGTTTCGTTGCCAAGCCTCGCTCTTTCTATAAACAAGTACATGATCGTGCATTGGTGCAATAGTTTTATGATCATTAGCAACCGCATATTTCTTTTGCCAGATTACATTTGCCACAAAGTTCCCTCGTCCAAAAATCTCATCACACATCACCTTTAGATAATGCATCTCATTATCATCAATTGTGATCCACAACGAACCATCATCAGATATCAAATTACGAATAATATCTAAGCGATCTCTCATCAACGATAACCAAATAGAGTGCTCCAAGCCATCGTCATAATGAGTAAAAGCGCTACCTGTATTATATGGTGGATCTATAAATACACACTTAACTTTTCCGGCAAACTCCGACTCTAAAGCCTTTAGAGCTAACAAGTTATCTCCAAAAATCAAGCGATTATCAAAAATATCATTTTCACTTAATCGATGTGCAGCATGATAAGACTTACCAGTATACTCCAACAAAATTCGCGGCTCTAATTTGGGGCGAATTTCCTTACCAATCCATGTAAGTTCAAGTTTCTGTTTCTTAGTCATAATTAATTTCTATCTCAAAAGTTAAACTATAGGTATATTTGGATCTGCAGCATCAGCATCCCTGCGATCTAACTCCTGCATCACAGCGCTAGTCAACGGCACTACATCCGTTAAATTCTTAAAAATAGCCAAATATCCCTTATTGCCACTAGCAAATAGAGATTCGGCAAGAGAGTAAATTAACTCAGCAAGATCTGTCGCAATGCGTGAAAGCTCAGTCTTATCATCTTGAGATAAATTAACTTCGGGCTTATTGAGCAAAAGTTTATAGCGTCTTGATAGAATATCCAGAATAAAAAATCTGCCATGCCTATAGAACATCTTGCGGCGATTTTCCGTCTCCGCTTTTTCAGAAGCTGCAAAGATCTGATCAAGATATTGAAATATGCGGACATAACGACAAAGTGTAACTCCTGAAAGCTGCTTACTAAACAGTCTCGAATAATGGTGCTCGCGCTTGTAAAGCTGACTAATTTCTCTCTTTGCAGCAACAACTATTTCTGTATTACTGCTAAAACAAGCAATTGCGATCGCCGCTTGTTCAATCGTGATCGCATCTTGACTATCCGCCGATGGCCGATATTGATAAACGATTTTCGATATCATTAACTCTTGACGCAAACGCTCTTGGTTCGGATCTAACGCCGCAAAATAAACATCTCGCACAGTATTTTGCGTATTCCTTGCTTTCGTAATCTCTACCCCAATACTATCTGCTGCTACCCCTACTTCAATGATTGTAACCAGTAGCTTGGCATCAGGAGATATCGAGCCATTAATGCTATAAATAGAAGCGATCGCCCCCACCGTCTGCGCTCCATTCACTACCGAAAACCCCTCTAAAGTAAATCGAGTTATTTTCTGGTTATGTCCAGGCGGCAAAACAATATTAGAACAAGTAATCGTTAGTCCGTTATTAAGATAAAATAATTCAGAAGGTTGATTGGCTACAGTATTAGCGATCGCCAAATTAACATCCTCCGTACCCAGGTAATAGCGGATATTCTTCTCAAAAAGTTTCTTATCATGTTGCTGATACAGCGAAGCAAGCTCAGAAGCCTTTACCAATCCATAAAAAGCTTTTCGAGGCTGATCTAGACAATGCCAATTTTCCACCGTTAAGACGACATCAACAGGTGCGATCGCTTGTTTTGCTGTAAGCCAAGCATGAGTCTGCCCAATATTTAGATCCCTAGACTCAAAGCGTTGAGCAAACTGATTCAGTTCTTCCTTTAACTGATTGAGATCATTAACTACATGAGAGCCAAGGCTTCCATCTAGATATACATTACAGCCAACTATTTTTAGCGTATTTGCGTCTAAAGCATCCTCAATATCTTGCTGTAACCGGGAGAAGCCCTCATTAAATTTTTGAAACCGTCTATTTACTAGATCCCGAATTCCATCACAAAATTTTTTATTATCACCCATGTCTGGAGCATTCCCCGCCTTAGCTTGCACCAACCAAAGCAAGTTTTTAATCCGATCAAAATAAATTGCATCAATCCCATTATCATTCTCTCCATTGATAATCGAGTTAGCCGCTTGAGTAGGAGTAACATCAGCAAGATTGGCGATCGCAAATGCTGCCAAAGAACGGCTCAAACGATTTTTTTCATGTTGTTCTGCTGTCCATTTTTGCTGAAGTTGAGGGATCATAGGAAAATAATCCTGTTTTAGCACCTCAATGATTTGAGTCTTTTGGGCATTGGTATTCGGCTTAGGCATTGAGCGATCGCTAGTATTTGAATTGTTTTTAATACATCATCCCAGAATAATTAGGTATTGAGCCGAGATACGTGTAAAAAGCAGCAAGATGGTCTGAAAACTGTCGCTGGGTCTAGGTTTTAACATTAAAGACATCAACACTCGGATTTATGCTGTTAATACACTGCCACTTTCTACCCAATAATTGCTTTTTTTAGCAGAGAGAATTAGTAATACTGTTTGCTTGGGTATGAATATCCTTTCTCTTTAACCCTTTATCTACAAGAGTTTCACTCAATTCACTGTGACAGTCAGACATGGCTTAACGCCGTCAAAATCGTTAAGAAAGTTGATAAACACTTTGAGTTTTGTAACGATAAATACCTCCAAATTGCAAGTTACTGTCGATTTTACTTAAAAACATCTTAAGTCTATATATAACAAGGGTTTCCCGATCCAGAGTTCTGGTTTTTACACGTATCTCGGCTCGATGCCGAACGTGAGGCTTTTTACCAGCGTTGTAAACCCATTTTCGATCGGGTTAAATCGGAATTAATGCAAACCCACTACAACTGGTATATCACGATTGAACCTGATAGTGGCGAATATCTTATCGACAAGGATGAGGTGAAAGGCGCTTTTCTCTCGCATGAAAAATATCCAGGTGCTAAGTTGTATACATTCCGCATTAACGAAACAGGGGTTTGCGGTACGATATGACGATTTCCAACTTTTTAGGTGATGACTTACAAACTCCTAAATTTATTGACGAGTGAAGATGTACGTAAGGATTTACAAATGGCAGTTTCAACAGCGCAAAAACGCCATAGGAGTTTGAATTTCTGGCATTTGCGCCGCACTCATACCTTCAACCATAGTGCGATTTAATACAGGATTATTTTGGTGAGTTAAACCGGCGTCACTATCAGGATGAAACACCACAAATGTGAGTGGTTGGTCTGTGGTGCAGAATTTGTGCAAGCTATTTGTGGGAATCACAAAAACCATTCCTGGTTGCAACGGTGTGACACCCTCTGATGTTTCCGCCTCACCACTTCCTGCAATCACTAGTCCGATGCGATAGCTAGGATGGGTATGCAAAGTCTGATGGCGATGTGGAGGAAAATATATAGCATTCAAGCAGGGGTCGCCTAGACGCACCGGAGGAATTAGCAAACTACTCGTCCCACCATCAATGTACGCAAACCGCCCTGTAGATTCGAGCGCTCCACCCAAACTAAACATCCCCCGATAGTTATAACTAGTAATCACAAAGCCGGAAGAATCTACACCACCAATCTGACCACCACCTGGTAAACAAAAATACATCCCTGGATGCAAGCGATAATCTTCACTGTCTCGCAGCAAATTCGGATGTCCGTGGTAAACAAACCCAAAATGTGTACCCTCCGCAGGAAGTTCCAGATGGTTTCCCTGCCATGTCTGAAGTCTCCCTGGTAGCACATCCTGGCTAAAGTCTTGAACCATTGCTGCTTGTAAAGAATAAATTTGAATTGACATAGTTTTTATAATTTAGGCATTAATATCATTTCTTCAATTCTTTGCCGCGATTGACGATCCATCAGACAGCCATCACTGTTAAGGCACCGTAGCAGCAACTCGTTGGCATTGTAATATTGACGTAGTAACTCTTTTTCCTGCTCACTAAATTGCCATTTGGTATTACCAATCAAGTGACGCCGAGTCTTAGCGACATTTCTGGCATCATCGGCGATTTGTTCGAGTTCTTCGTCATTTTGTTTGTCTTCTAATCGTTGCTTAAATATATCGAGTTTTTTGCGAATATCTGATTTCAGCTTTGGGGATTCATGGGCAATTTTGATTGCAATCTGCATGGCTTCGTCAGCCGATTTGGCGCTGGAGATTCTTTGTGTCGGGACATTGGCATCATATTCCTGAGCGCTAGCAATACCATCGGCTAAATTAGTATCATCTAAGATGCGCGTAAAAAAGCTGGCACAGACAAGGATATTTGCTTTGGGATCTAGGAGTAGAGCAACTGAGCGATTTTTATCAATATCAAAGTCAATATCAAAGCAAAAAGCACGCGCTGCGGCTGGTTTACAAAAGGCAAATTCTGGTGCAGTCGCCCGTAAGTAGACATCACGCAGAAACTCTTGTAGTTTTTCGGTAGCCAGAAGATTGTCGATCGCCTGCTTCATCGGTACCAACAATCCCGTAGCATCTCTTAACATTTCGGTGGTCAACAAAAATACTTCTCGCCAGCGACGTTCAGTCAGGTGACTCAAAAGGTCTTGGAGTGCAGCATCCAGATTATGTGTATTGAAGACAATTTCGCGGGCTGCAAAGTATTCCTGAAATGTCAAATGAGAAAAAGAGTATATTCCTTTGGCTCGTTCAACTAATAACCCGTGTTGAGCAACAATCGACCTTAAAACCGTTTCACTATCCAACTGTAATGCCTCAGAGTCAACGTTGGCATCGGGTAGTCGGGAAATATAATCGGCGATTGACTGTTCAACTACCTGTTGTTTGAGAAAATATTCTTGTCCTTGAAAGGTGCTGAGGGCAATTTGACCGATTAAGTCTTGCTTGCGCTGATGTGAGAGGTTTTTGTAAATCTGATCGCGTTGAATCCCCCGTTTAGCATCCCATTTTTTCAACAGCGCATCAACTCCTTCTTTGTATAATTCCGAACGACTGCTAGGAAAGTCTCCCGACTCTTCAAAGGCAAGACATAGTAAAGTTAGTAATAAAGGGCTTACGGCAAGTTGGTGAATGCGATCGTTCTTGGCAAGACAGCGGATAAAGGCGGTAGGAGTAATCGGTTTGTTTTGGAACCACTTAGTCGCAAAAGTGGCAATTTGTGCTTCATCAAAATCCGCAACTTCCACCTCGGTAAATTTTTCAAATGTGTATTCCCAAGCCGCAAGCCGACAAGTGATTACATATTGATTGTGGCGAAACTGCTCGGAAAAGTCGCGGATTTCTCTTAATACTCGTTCTTGATCATCTTGTCGCACTTCATCCAAGCCATCAAGCAAAACTAAGGCTCGACCACGATCAAATACCTGATAAAAGTCAGCAGTCCGTCCCTCTAGAGAAGAAGCGCCTAGAGCATAATTATTTATGTCACGATGGCTGATGTATGCAAGCAAACTTGGTCGCTCGACTGTCTCCGCAAAATCCTTTAAAGTTACAAAGACAGGTAAGCGATCTGCGGCAAAGTATCCTTGATTACATTGAATTGCCAGATATTTCAAAAAAGTGGTTTTTCCTGCACCCGGTTTCCCTAAAATAATCAGCTTTTGATATTTTTGCACCGCCTTCAGCCCAGGCATCCGGAGTTCCGTCACTTTACCTAACCCCAGACGGTCAAAATCCTCAATGTCATACTCTTGCAATAATTCATCGATTTTTTTGCGTCTGTGTCCAGTTATTTGCTCTAGCACGTTGACGTTAGTATAAATATCATCAACACCGATGGGATAAGACATATCTAGCACCCGCATCGTGCTACACCGTTCTTGAATACTAGAGTAGACTTTGGTGCGGAGATCCTGGACTAGGGTATCTAAATCATCCAGTGGTTGGTCGCTGGTTACAGAATCAACATCTGGGTTGCTTAAATCCGCGATCGCTTGCCAGTCTAAACTCAAGCGATCGCACACTTGCATAAAGATTGGTTGCGCGATCGCTTTTCCTTTAAAGAAATTAGTGATCGGCTGCCGACTGCAACCAACCAAGGCACTCAGATGCTTCTGAGTCCATCCCGCTGCGGTCAATGCTTGCTTTGCAGCAAAAATTCCCTGCGCGGAGGCAATGAGAGACGGTTTAGCCATGATGGAAGAGAAAAGACAATACTAAGCATATACTAATTGACTTACTCATGACATTGACTTTATTTAGAGCTTACTTTGACTTTAACTAGGAAAATACGACCATAAACAGGCTTTAGTCAAATCTTTATATTGAACAGGTTGACATTTACTTGGGCTTTAATTAGGATTTATTCATTCACTCTCTACTACAGTTATCCCAACCCACTACTCGCTGCGTATGGAGTCATTGTGCTCCGTCAAGCCGTTTCGTCAATATCAATCCCAGCTTTCGCTCTTTCGCACTGCTTTAAAATCATCACTTTGTGAGGCTTTGTAGATGCGTGTTTGTGACTCTAATATCCGTTATAGCTTACGCGTCGAATTAGAATACGATTCCCGCCAAGACTTAAAAATTGCTTTAAACAAAGAAATCAGCCAGTTGCTTGCAGAGGCTAAAAGACATGAACTTGGCACAGTCAAACGCCAGCAAATCTTAACTCAGATAGTGCGACGGATTGTTAATTCGGGGATGCTGTATAAAAACAATACTCCTAGCTACGAAGATGCACTGCAACAAACCTTTTTGCATCTGTGCTGTAACATTTGTGAAGCCTATGACCCTGATCGTGGCTCAATCATTACCTGGCTAAATACTTATTTGAAATGGAGGCTGTACGATCTTAACTACAAGCCGTCCAATATCTACCAGTCAAGTCAGGTAATTAACTTTCTCGACCAACGAGTAGCCCCTCCAGATATTCCGCCTATTTTAGAAAACACGCGCATTTGGGCAGAGACAGACGAGGAAGGAGAATTAAGTCAAACTCACATTCACAAACGTCCCGACGTAAATGTAAGAGTATTAATTTTGAGCCGCTTACCAGCAGAAGTCAGTTGGCGAAAATTATCAACACAATTTGAATTGCCAGTTTCAACTTTAAGCAGTTTTTATCAACGCCAGTGTCTACCTCGGTTGCGGAGATTCGCCCAACAAGAGGGTTATCTCTAACCTAGATCTTTTAATCTCACGCCTTCGCTGCGCTAATGCGTGAGACATTTCCCCTTAAATATCCTCAACTTCCAACCGCGCTACAGTCACAGCGTCCAAAGCAAAAGCAAAAACCAGTGGCATTGGACACTTCAACCAATAGGTCACAATTACAGCCGCAATTGTCCCGACTACAGCCGTGATTGACCATACTCTTTCTTCAGAACACAATCCCTTTTGCACTTTAATCGATCGCAGCGCTTTGACTGGGATTGGTTCAGGCATAACTGCACCCGGAGGAAATGCCCAGTAATTATTCGCTCGCTCGATAAATAACTCCGTCCAGCCATTGTCTTGGCACCACTCTTCAATCCAGTTATCAGAATAATGTTTCATTTTTATGGTTATTTAAAAAGGGAATATTAATTTAAAAAACGATTCAAAATTTAGGCGATCGCTACTCAATTTCCAAGTTATTCAAATATTGTTAATTAATCTTAAGCAAGTTACACAAACTAGTTATGATTGCTTATTCAAGGATAATAGCAAAAGCTCAGCATGGATGTCACGGGAATGATACTAAACTTTATCTCTGAGTAAGAGTGCCAAAAGCAAGCCCATTGGCACTAAATCCTTTAATAATCAAGGCTTCTTTAGTTTCAATCGTTGAGGTCATTGCAACCTTTATCTGGACTAACCAAAAGCCTGCCTCCACTTGGGTATTTTCAAATGGAATTAATAATGCCGCCTGCAAATCAGCCAACTTTAGCCATACCAAAGTTAGAGTGAAGTTGCAAACAGCAATTTTTATTTACATCACTTAATGAAGTAATTTGTGGCTGTGTTTACACTAACCGGCAGAATGACATTGCTCTGGGAAAGTTGAGATGATTGTTGATAATGTCAAGTGCCTGAGTGCGGATTAATGCCTGCAGCTTCAGAAACTTCTAAGGCTAGCCCTGTCCAATCAATATCTCCCTTACCTTTAGCGACGGCGGCGATGAGATGGTCATGCACCAAGCTAGCTAGTGGCATCGGCATCTGACTTTCTTTGGCAGTCTGTAAAGCTAAGGTGATATCCTTAAGCCCTAAAGACAATTTAAAGCCAGCTGGCTCGTACTGTTGTTGAGCAATCATCTTGCCGTAGTTTTGATAAATTGGGCAACCAAACAACGTTTGACCGAAAAACTCGGCAATTTTGGTGCGTTCAATCCCATTCTTCTCGGCTAAGGTGAACGCTTCTGCCATTGCTTCAATTGCAGAGATAATCAGGAAATTACCGGCAATCTTGACGACATTTGCTGCGCCTTCAGATAAGCCAAAGTCAAACACACCCTGTCCTAAGGCTTTAACTAAGGGCATAACTTTCTCTTTTGCACTTTCATTTCCAGAGATACATACCCACAGTTTCGCCGCTGCTGCTGCATCAGGGCGTCCAAAGACTGTTGCGGTTACATAACGAGAGCCATGTTTTTGATGAGCTTCAGCTAATTTATTGGTTGTAGCTGGTGAGACTGTACTCATTGAGAGATGAATTCCGTCCGTA
The DNA here is from genome assembly GCA_038214545.1 of Cyanophyceae cyanobacterium. Lineage (GTDB taxonomy): Bacteria > Cyanobacteriota > Cyanobacteriia > Cyanobacteriales > Nostocaceae > JBBQRU01. The sequence continues at coordinate 35,832 of JBBQRU010000032.1, forward strand.
CCTAGTTTCTCTAAAATCCCAGAACCTAAAACAACCTCTTCTAATGCTTGGTCATTTGCCAGCATTGTCACAACAATACCTCCAGCTTCCACAACATCAGCAGGTGTGTGTCCTAACTCAGCGCCTTGAGTAACTAACGGTTCAGCCTTATCTGCAGTTCGATTATAAACTCGTAATTTATGTCCAGCTTTAATGAGGTTAGTTGCCATTGGTAAGCCCATGCTTCCTAGACCAATAAAACCAATTGATGCACTCATTTGATTTGTCTCCAAAATAGTAAAAAATTATTCACGTCGGCGAAGTTTGAAAAAGCTGGTGAAGCCAATAGCCAGCATGATCAGTGCAAAGGCGCAAACTCCATGCCATTGTCAGTGACTCCAGCCATAAGCCCCAAGATACGATCCTAACGCTCCGCCAATAAAGTAGAACGTAATGTAAATAGCGTTGAGACGGCTATGGGTTTCCGGTGGCAAACTGTAGATCCGGGCTTGGTTGGATACCATTGTGGTTTGCACGCCGAGGTCAAGTAAAATCACGCCGACAATCAACCAAGCTAGTTCATGTCCTTGCCACCAAAAGATGCCAAATGAACTTGTTGTAATTGCTAATCCCAGACCGACTGTGAGTTTTGGGCTACCTCTGTCTGCTAATCTACCAACTAATGGGGCGGCAGCGGCTCCAACCACACCAACTAATCCGAACAAGCCAGCGACTTCGCTTCCATAATGATAGGGTGGTTGTGCTAGTAAGAATACTAAAGTACTCCAAAAGGCACTAAAAGCTCCAAAGGACATAGCCCCAGCTAATGTTGCTTCCCGCAATATCGGCTGTTGCATGAGCTTAAATAATGTCCCCATTAAAGACAGGTAGGGAATTCGCAGTGATGGTTGGCTTTGCGGTAGCAAGCGAGATAATACAACTGCTAGTATCACCATCAAACCACTCGCTAGCCAGTACATTGGTCGCCAACCTAAGTTAGCACCAACAAAGCCACTGATTGTCCGTGCTAAGAGAATGCCGATGAGTAAACCACTCATAATTACACCGACAATCTTTCCTCGCTCTTGCGGTTTTGCCATTTGGGATGCGAAGGGGACAATTAATTGGGCGGTGATTGTCGTGATACCAATAGCTAAACTCGCAATTAACAACCAAATAATGCCTGGAGATACGGCGGTAATTGCTAATGCTACAGCCGTGAGCGCTAGCATTGTCAAAATTAATCGTCGCCTTTCCCTGAGATCGCCTAAGGGAACAAGCAGGAAAATTCCGACTGCATAACCCATTTGGGTACACATGGGAATTAATCCAACTTCATGAGCACCGGCATGTAAGTCCTGACCCATTATTGCCAGCAGCGGTTGGTTGTAATACAAGTTGGCAGCTGCGGCACCGCTGGTAATTGCCATCACCCAAACTAGATTTCTTCCCAATGGCTCTTGAGTACTGCTAGTGGGTTTTGTAGCCTGGGGGTTCATGTTGGCAGTTCTCATCATGGTGATGAGTCAATTATAGATTATCGATAATGTATATTAAATAAAGTGTTTAAAAAAAATATGTAATGGGATTGCAACGTGAATCTATGGGCGATCGCATTAAGAAAGTGCTGATTGAAAGAATTTTGGATGGTACCTATCAAAGTGGCGATCGGTTGGTAGAGCTAGCGATCGCTGCTGAGATGAATACTAGCCAAGCACCTGTACGGGAAGCATTGCGAGAGTTAGAGGCGATGCGATTGGTTGAGTGTGAACCTTACCGAGGGACGCGGGTACGGCAAGTGAGTACTCGTGAATTACGGGAATCTTATCAAGTGCGAGCAGTATTAGAAGAGATGGCGGCGCAACTTGCAGCACCCAAGTTTCAAGAGCATCCAGAACCACTACAAGCGGCGCTAACGGCGATACATGTTGCCGCCGAGTCAGAAAATCTTCAACAACTCGCACACGATAATGGAGCCTTCCATCGCCTGATAGTCGAAACGAGCGGTAACAGTGTCTTGTTGCGCGTTTGGGATTCGCTTGACATTGAAGTCTGGACACGCATCAATCTGACACGTCTATCACAAACCACTTTTAATCTGAAGGAGCTAATTGAAGAACATCAGCTAATTGTTGATGCTTTGGTGAAAGGCGATGGTCAGACCGCAGGATTGCTACTGCGCCAACACTTGAATAACGCCTTGACACTCCTAAACTAAAAAAATAACAGCATCCTTTTGACAAAGTTTTGGTGTGGCGTACCGTAAGGCGTGCTGTGCTATCGCTCAGACCCTTCAAAGTTAGCCAGATTGTTTACCGCTACTTCATAAAATTCTTGTTTACTTACTGGAATTCACGGTAGCTAGGTTAAATAAGCAGCTTTTTGCCGAGTTTCCACTGGAATTTAATTTTACTGTCATGGATATTTTTGCGAAAATTTACTGTTTTCGAGCAGAGTATTTTTTTGTAACCTGATAATAGCAACTTTTGAAGTGCGGCTTTAAACAGACAAAAACTTAATCTATCTAAATTATGAATACACTGCAATTAATTTTAACGTTATTAATATTAATCGTTTTTGTTTGTTTTAGTGGTGCTCTAATCCTGGCGAATTTGTACAACAGCTTGATATTCAAAAAAAATCAAGTTGAAAATGCTTTCTCTAGTATCGACGTCTACTTGCAAAAACGTTGCGATCTTATTCCTAATTTGGTAGCAGTAGCTCAAAAATATATGGAATTTGAGCAAACAACTTTAACAGAAATTGCTAGACTAAGAGCACAATTAGTATCTGGACAAGCCAGTGGTAACACAAGAGTTGAGCTAGAAAATCAAATATCTAGAGCACTGGAGAATGTCTTCCTGACTGTAGAAGCCTATCCAGAACTAAAAACAAACGAAACCTTTAGTCAGCTGCAAGAATCCTTAAACGAAGTTGAAGAACAACTTTCAGCATCTAGACGCTTTTATAATAGTGCTGTAACTGACTACAACAATGCTGTGGAAATGTTTCCCATGAAATATATAGCTAGTGTCATGAACTATCAACTAAAGTCACAATTCCAAGCTACTCCACAATCGAGACAAAACATAAACATAAAAAGTTTGTTTAATCAATAGTTAATTGATAAATCTTGCATAACGTTATACACTGCTCACTCAAATGATCGTATCCACAGAATCCGAAATATTACAATCAGGCTTAGAAGCTCTTAAGCAAGGGAGCTATCAAGATGCTATTGAGTTGTTAGAAAAATTTTGCCAATATTATCTAGTAGCTGCCGAAATAAGTCTGCAAAAACAATACATACAGGCACAGATGGGTTTAGTTAAAGCCTATCACTATTGTGAAGATACTCAGAAAGCGATCGCCCTGTGTCAACAGCTAGCAAGCAATGAAAATCCTCAAGTGCAGGCTTGGGTGCAGCGAGTTCTACCATCTTTATCTGTCGATCCTGCCCCAGCCGTTGAAAAGCCACGATTAACATCCGAACAAGCAACCGAACTACTGAAGTCAGGAAACAAAGCGCTCAAATACAAGCGCTACGCCGAAGCTGTACAAGCACTTGAGGAATTTTGTCAAGGAACCGCTCCAGATGCGAAAGACTATTCGCAAGCGCAGATGTGGCTAGTTAAAGCTTACAAAGGTAATGAACAGTTAGAGAAAGCACAAGCCCTTTGTCAGCAACTTACTACCAGTAAACAAGAAGTAGCACAAATTTGGGCGCGGCAATTTCTGTTAACTTTATTACCAGAAGGCACAGTACTGCCAACTGCTACATCAGAACCAACAGTGCAGATAGAGACAGAACCAACCACTAACAAACAACCTCAATCTATTCCCGGAACAACGCCATCTGCTGTAGCCGGGATGAAGATGAAAAGTCTAAGTGAGTTTAAAAATTTTTGTCAGCAAAACTTAATTAGTGAGTTGAAAGCTCTAGAAGCAGATAGAAAAACAGTACTCCGCTCTATCATGTTTGTGAGTATCATCGTTTTCATTATCGTTAGCTTATTAATCAAGTTTTTCCCGTTTGATTATTTTAACTTTAGCGCTCCAGAGGTGAAGTATGAAGTAGTCACAATATACCAACAACCCTCAAGTACAAGAACACATGAGTTGTCTCCGAGCGATCGCGCTCACAATCAGAAACGCTTAATTTCTCGTCCATCGCGCTTGAAATCAACAATATTTACCGTATTTTTATTTACGGGTGGCTTGATCGCTTGCCTGTGGTTATGGGTAGCTTTTTACACTTCAGCTACAGAAACCTATGCCAGCGGTTTTAAATCAAATATCATCGAAAAATTAGTTGATTTTATTAACACTGAGCGCAAACTTAACTATTTTAGCAGTCCATCAGCGTCAGAAACGGAGCATACTATGTATGCTTTTCAAAACAGTCAACTTTTTCAGAGCTTATTAGTACCTAACAAGATCAATCAAAATAGTTGTATATCCGGCTCTATTGGCGAAGTAAAGATATTTTTATCAGAAATATCTGCTGAATTTGAAATTCAACACTACTGGACAAGACATTTTGATATATTGGAACAAGTCAAAGGCTTAAGCTCATCATATATTCCAAGTTTCATTATCAGAAGAATAATTGCATTTATGTTGCCTTTTTATGTAATATTCATGCTGGCAAAGTTAATTAAATCTGCCCCTTACGTAATAACAAGAGTGACGCGAGGTCGAAGAATAAATTATAAACATTTTACAGAAGAAGTATTAAATAACAGAGTATCGCGAAAATCTATATTTAAAGGTTTGTTTTTCAGAGCAAACTTTAATAAAAATCTTCAAGGTAAGACTGTAATTATACCACAACTATTGAATTCAAATATTCATGCTTTAAACCTAGGTAAAAGACAAGCAATCAAACTAGAAGATCCTGAGTTTGCCAAATTATTTACTGTCTACGGAGACGATCAAGTGGAAGCTAGATATATTTTATCTGCTAACTTGATGTCAAAACTAGTTAGCTTTAAAAAGAAAGCCGGTAAAAATTTGTACATCTCATTTGTAGATAACACAATCTATATTGCGATTGAGTATGCAGAAGATTTATTTGAACCGAAGTTATTCAAGACTATGCTCAGCTTTGCCCCGATGCGAGAATATTTTGAAAATTTACAGTTGATGTTCTTAATTGTTGAAGACTTAAATCTCAACAGACGAATTTGGAAACGCAGAGAGACACAGAGGTAGCGCAAAGGGTCGCAGAGTAACTCCGCGTGACTCCGCGTTTCCTCCGCGCCCTTTGCGTTTCAAAAAAGCTCTCTCACCCCAAACCAAAAGCCCTCCTGAATTCCTCAGAAAGGCTCTTGTCGAATATTAACCTGGCACCGAGCTATTTTCCCGTGGGGCTACCCCCAAAGTATCGTCGCCGCAGCAGCGTTTCACAACTGAGTTCGGGATGGTTCAGAGTGGTTCCACTGCGCCAAAAGCACCAGGAAAGCTGTTGGGTTTTG
>JBBQRU010000033.1:0-40696 GCA_038214545.1 Cyanophyceae cyanobacterium
CTATAATTTGATTATTTTTTTGAGTATGTTGCTGTTGATAATTGAAAAAGAATAAAACTGGAGATACACCTATAAGCTCAAAAGTGTATGGCATTTTTTACTCCGTAATTTTTAGTTAAGTTAAATAAATTGATTTGATGATCGAAGAATAGTATCTGCGATCAATAACTAGAAAAATTGATGTTTTAACCCTGATCTTCTATGTCAATCTATCTTAAGTATAGTTGTTGGCATCTTCAATTAGTGAAACATATCCAACAAATTGCTCATTTAATTATTATTTTAAATTTGACTACGCTGAGATCGTTTGTATCGCCAGGTAACAGTTTATATGCATCAAAGGCAGTCATAGCAATGCATTAGTGTACTATGAGCATTTATGTCTTAATGATTAATAGTTAGCACTAAGATGGGGAGAGTGCTAATTTGCGGCTATATTTTGAGCTATTATTAGGGAGTTTTACTCATCAAGATAGGGTTAGTAATTATTTTTAATAATTATTTAAGTTTTGGCATGGCAAATTTTCAGGGTGAAATCGCGGCTTTGTTGGCTGCCTTTTTGTGGGCGATATCTTCTGTGTTGTATGGTCGTTTGGGTCAAACGATGCCACCGATACAATTAAACTTGACTAAAGGTGTGATTGCGATCGCTCTCCTCATCCTCACGATCTTAATCGGCGGCGATTTATTTCCCGTGATTAGTCCTGTCAGCCTGGGTTTACTGCTACTTAGTGGTGTTTTAGGGATTGGGGTTGGAGATACGGCATTTTTTGTGGCTTTAAATTGCTTAGGTGTACGTCGGGCATTACTTATGGAAACTTTAGCACCACCGATGACAGCGATCGCGGCACTAATTTTTCTCCAAGAAAGTCTCGATGCGAGGGCTTGGTGCGGTATTTTACTCACCATTATGGGAGTTGCTTGGGTGGTGACAGAAAGAGTTCCCGACACCAGTGTACAAGCGCCAGTAAATATATCGCGCGGAATTGGCTTTGGTTTGTTGGCTGCATTTTCCCTCGCGATTGCGGCTGTGATGGCGCGGGCCGCATTTGCTCATAATAGTATTAGTCCATTGTGGGCAGCTTTACTACGCTTAAGTGCGGGTATATTTAGTTTATTACCGTGGATACGGTGGCGACAGTTTAGTAGTCAGCGCTTACCATCCACGCGAGTTATCACCACGGTTTTCTTGGCGGCTTTTTGTGGCACTTATTTAGGGATTTGGTTGCAACAGACCGCAATTAAGTTAACTGCTGTAGGTATTGCTTCGACGTTGTTACAAACTAGCCCTTTATTTATTTTACCGATCGCTTTCTTTCTGGGTGAAAAAATTAGTTGGCGAGCGAGCGCTGGGGTAATCATCGCGATCGCTGGTGTTGGCGTGTTATTTTATTTACGCTAAGGGCGCTTTAAACACAGAGTTAAACCATCAGAAATCGGTACCAGACTCATTGTCACCCGTTCGTCATAGTATAACTTTTCGTTTAAGGCGCGAATTGACTGCGTCTGGCGATCTTGAAAATGCTCATCGGCAACTTGTCCATCCCAGAGCACATTATCTACCGCAATCAATCCACCCGGACGTACCAACTGCAAGGCGCGTTCGTAATACCCATCATAATTGGCTTTATCAGCATCGATAAAAGCAAAATCAAACGTCCCGGCATCAGTTACCAACAACTGATCTAAACTATCCATTGCGGGCGCTATACGTAAATCGATTTTATCAGCGACACCGGCTTGCTGCCAATAACGGCGAGCGATCGCGGTATATTCATCACTCACATCAAGAGCGATCATTTTACCTTGAGGTGGTAGCGCCAAAGCCACACACAACGAACTATAACCCGTAAACACACCTATTTCCAGAGTTTTCGTCGCCCCCATTAACTGCACTAACAGCGCCATAAACTGTCCTTGTTCCGGGGCTATTTGCATAATCGCCCGAGGATGATGTGCCGTTTCTTGTCGCAACTGTAGCAGCAACTCCGGTTCCCGCACAGAAGTAGATAATAGATAATCGTAAAGTTGGGGTTCGAGACCAAGAGTCTTTTTTTGCATGGTTAACTAATGATGCGCTTACTGATGATAATTTTGATAGTATTCCTGACTGGCTGTAGTTCTTCCGGACTCAATAACAAGTTAGTGGAACATGCTCTAGCTTTGGGAGTACAACAAACCCAACAGCAACTTAACCAACAACTAAATCTAGGTTTGCAAGGCTATGAAATCCGCCACCTGAAAGTGCAAGGACGAGAGGCGCTGACAATCCAAAATTTACCAGCTTATCGCGTTCAAGGAACCTACGACCTAGCCTTGAAACTACCAAGCCGTGAGGTAAAGCAGCAAAAATCTTTTTCCGTCTACTTACAACGCCAAAAAGAAGGTAAAACCTGGCGATTGTTACTTCCTGAGGGTGAAGGCAATAAGTCTTGGCGAAGTTATGCAATTAATTAAGCAAAACCAGCGGATTCATATAACCGTTTGAGTGTAGAGCTAATTTTGGCACCATATTGTACGTCGGCTGACCAGCGTCCTGAAAGTTGATCGATGAGAGGGGCGATTCCACGGGTGACAAAACGAAAGCGCGGATCGACGACATCTTGGACTAAGGGTTCGAGGCTGGCGTATGCTTTGAGGTGTTGAATATGTGCTCTGACACCGATTGTAGCACTGGGAAATGATGCGCCTTCCATGCCACCGCCGACATCGCCTAAACTGGCAAAGTTATTTTGTCCTGGTTTGATATTTCCGCCAAAACGTAAAAATCCAGTTTCGACACACATTTGGCAAAAGGCAATATCCCAGTCTACTCCTTCAATTGCTGCCTCGGTACGGTAGATTTTTGGTAAGTCGGGAAATTGAGTTAAGGCACTGTCGTTATTGTTTTTCAGGAATAGCTGTAATTGCACTTCGGAGGTATGACCGGGGGAGATAATTTTGTCGATTTCACCTAGGCAAACAACAGAGTTTGAGCGTAAGCTGACTGTCCGGGTGTTAGCGTCCCAGGAGACGGTGATATGAAAATCGCGGAGTTCGATTGCTTTGACATAGACGATATTACCAAAGGTGATGCGACGGACGTTGGGGGCTGTGGATAGGTCTACTCCTAAGCTATCGACTAAATCGATCGGGATGTAGGCGTTACCATTGCTGAGGACACCTGGTTCGCCGGAAACTCGACCGTTGATGTTGATGTTGATGTTGTTGGTGTCGGGGGTGGGGGTGGGGGGATTGGTGTCGGTGGTGCGGCTGAAGGCGGCGAGACCGTCCGCAATACCTAAGGCGAAGTCGCGGCGGCGATTTTGGAGTAATCCGCGATCTTCTGGGCTGGTTAAAAATCCTACTTGCATCACTACCGATGGGATGGCTACCTGGCGACAAAAAGCTAAGTTACCGATGCCTGCATCTGTATCCGGTTTAGCACCGCGATTCGGTAATTGCGGTACGCGGCGCAGCAGGGCGAGGAGGAGGGCTTCAGCATTTTTACGCCGACTATCGTTGTTGGCGATGTAGAAGACACTTGCGCCGCGAACTGAGGGGTTTGAGGTTCCGTCAGCGCGAATTTCAATGGCGATGTCTCCTTCACGGGTGCGAGAATTGATCCACGCGATCGCTTGGGGAAAACTTTGGTCGTCGGGTACTGTTAAAACTTCGAGATTCCGCGATCGCAATTCGCTAACAATCAAGTCTCGCAGTAAAATCATTTCTTTGGCTTCTGTCGTCCCACCCGCAATCGTCCCTGGATCGATTCCTGATGATTCTTTGCCTCCGTGTCCTGCTGAAATAAATATGCGTCCCATCTTCAGTATTTCCTCTACCACAACTAGCGGTCTTCGCTTTTATATCTTATCCACCGGCTATTCAACCACAATATAATGTCTATCAGGAGTGTCAGTCCTTGATCCATCCAAATATTTACCCTCGGCTTTTGACTGCTGACTGTTGATTTATGCAATTCCCTCGCCTTCACCCAGACACAATAGAAGAGATTAGACAACGGGCTGATATTGCAGATGTGATTTCTGAACATGTTGTCTTACGCAAGCGCGGTAAGGACTTCGTCGGGTTGTGTCCATTCCACGCCGAAAAATCTTCTAGCTTTACTGTCAGTCCGACGAAGCAAATGTATTTTTGTTTCGGCTGTCAAGCAAGAGGTGACGCGATTAAGTTTTTGATGGAATTGGAAAAGCGTTCATTTATGGAAGTGGTGCTCGATTTAGCACGGCGTTACCAAGTGAATGTCGAAACTTTAGAACCCGAACAAAGGCAGGAATTCCAGCGCCAGCAATCAATCGCGACACAGTTGTATGAAATTCTCGCTTCAGCCGCCCAATTTTATCAGCACGCACTCCGGTATTCTGGAAATCAGGCGCTTAATTATTTGCAACACGATCGCCAACTCCAAGCGGAAACAATCCAGCAATTTGGCTTAGGTTTTGCTCCTCCTGGTTGGGAAACTTTGTATCGTTACTTGGTTGAGGATAAACGCTATCCTGTGACTTTGGTGGAGAAGGCTGGTTTAATTAAGTCGCGCAAAGAAGGAAATGGTTATTATGATTGTTTCCGCGATCGCTTGATGATTCCCATCCACGATATTCAAGGACGAGTAATTGCTTTTGGCGGGAGAACTCTGGCTGATGAGCAACCGAAGTATTTAAACTCACCAGAAACTGAACTTTTTAATAAGGGTAAAACTTTATTTGCTTTAGATCAAGCAAAAACAGCCGTATCTCAGCTTGACTGCGCTGTAGTGGTAGAAGGATATTTTGATGCGATCGCTTTACACGCCAAAGGGATTACCAATGCTGTCGCTTCTCTCGGTACCGCCCTTAGTAGCGAGCAAGTCAAACTGCTTTTACGTTACAGCGAGTCTAAACAGTTAATTCTTAACTTTGATGCTGATAAAGCTGGGTTGAATGCAGCGGAAAGGGCGATTGGAGAGATTTCGGAGTTGGTTTATCGCGGTGAGGTACAACTGCGAATCCTCAACTTAGCGTCCGGGAAAGATGCTGATGAATTTTTACAGACCCATACATCAGAAGATTATCGGCAATTACTGAATGATGCGCCAAATTGGTTTGATTGGCAAATTCAACGGATTATCAAAGACCGCGACTTGAAGCAATCTATTGATTTTCAGCAAGTATCAGGACAGTTAGTAAAGTTACTTAAATTAATCCAAAATAAAAATACACTTGATTATTACATTACCCGCTGTGCAGAAATTCTCTGTTTCGGCGATGCGCGACTCGTACAAATGCGAGCCGAAAATCTGATAACTCAGATGACGCCATCGAGTAGTGGAGTAGTGAGCACAAAAACGCAGAAGTCTAAAAATCAAGGTGGACAGCCCAGCCGCGAAGCACGCGCCTACGTGTCACCCGAACGTAGTCGTTTAGACCAAGCAGAAGCTCTATTATTACGTATTTACCTCCATTGCCCGGAACAACGCCAAGCAATAATCGACTTATTAGAAGAGGGAGATTTACAGTTTAGCCTCTCCCACCATCGATTCCTATGGCAACAAATTTTAGCCTCAGCCTTATCGCCCAGAGATCTAATATCCCATTTGCAAAACCAAGCCTGGGAATTTCCCGACCAAATAGCGCAAATTTCCCACTTATTTCATGTCGATGAGAAAACTCAAAAAGATATGTTAAGGGCAACTCAAGTCGTACAGGCAGCGATCGCGTGTATGGAGTGGGTACTATGTGAAAAACGTTATCGCCACTTTCTCGATTTATGGCAACAAACCGACGCTGAAACTCACCCAGAGCAATGGCAATCCTACTATGAAGCCTTTTACACCGAAAAACTCCGCCTACAAGAACTAGAACGCCAACGCCAATTCTCAATCACCGACTTCTTCTAAGTAGCTTGAAATTTGTGCTTGTGGGTCAGCGGGATGTATTGGTTCGTAGTTGCGCTGAAGCGCAAAAGCGTTACTACAAGCCGAGATTTTACACTTTGTTACATAGTTGAGCGCTAAAGCGCAACTACGAGCCGAGATTTTACATTTCGTTACATAGTTTGGATTGATTTCGCTTATTTCATATCAAAAATTTATGAACTGATTCTCAGTTTTGGGTCAAAACACAGATTTTCTGGTATGTTGCAGAATCAGTAGAAACTCCATTGAAGCTCAGCTCACACTTAAATAAAATATACCAAAGTGAAGGTACTTTGAAAGACCGTATGCCCTATTTAAACCAACTAAGAGCATTACTAATTGCCATACCTATTATTTTTTTCACCTTGTTAAATTCCCAGCACAGGAGCGTCAGTCAAGAGAAAGATACCGTTGAAACCAAGGACAAAACAGTATGCTCATTTATCAACACCGATAATGTCAACGTTCGCCAAGACCATAGTTTAGAGTCTGAGGTGATCACTCAGTTACAACGCGGTCAAGGAGTGAGGGCAGAATATCGCGAAGGAGACTGGGTGAAAATCACCGCCACCCTAGAAAAGGATGGGGATAACAAATCGCAAACCAAACTTTTAGATGGTTGGGTAGCGAATGATTACATCAATGGTTGTTCAGAAGATCAGTTTGATTTGTGGCGACAATAATTATTTCAGGTGGGTAATACCCACCCGATGTAATTAGCGACAAAAAAGTGTATCGCGGGTATTGCGTCCGGTAGTCGGATTAGTACCCTTAGCAACTTTGCAAAGTTTGCTTTGTTCATCACGACGCAGCAGCACATCAGTGAAATCTGCCCCATCAATGATGGCACCATCAAACTTAGCATTAGCGGCAAAAGCACCCTCTAACACTGCATTCGTCAAATCCGTCTTGATAAACCGCGCCGCATCTAAAGTCGCATTAGTGAGATTTGCTCCCTCCAAAGTCGCCGACTCTAAATTTGCCGCAAAGAAACTCACACCTTTTAAATTAGTGTGACTCAGGTTGCCACTACGAAGATTAGCTTTAGTAAAGCTAGAATCTGTCAAGTCGCGTCCAGAAAAGTCACTACCTACCAAGCTAACTTGGTTGTAATCTAGTGCCAGCACTGGTGGGACTGCGGTAATGCAAACCACCAACCACAGCAAGGCACTGAGTATAATTACTCGAATCCGATTGTTTAACCTAGAATTCATCCTGTTTTTAGCCAATGGCGAATCCTCAACCATCTCATTATCCCGATATCGGTGTTTTAGGAGAAGATTTAGTCACACAATGGTTACAATCTCACGGCTGGCTGATTTTGCACCGCCGCTGGCGTTGTCGCTGGGGAGAAATTGACATCATCGCCCAACATAACGGAGACACCCCCACTCCCCGACTCGCCTTTGTCGAGGTCAAAACCCGCAGTCGCGGTAATTGGGACGCTGGGGGCAGAAATGCGATTACACCGCAAAAGCAAGCTAAACTCTGGCGAACTGCAGAGGTTTTTTTAGCTAAGTATCCTTACAAGGCAGATTACTCTTGTCAATTTGACGTTGCCCTTGTTCATGTAGTCGCAAAAAAAACGCGTGCAGTTACTAACCCAGAGGCTACAGATAATTCATCACCTAGGTATGAATTAAATTTACAAGATTACATTGTCTCAGCTTTTGATCAAGCTTAGTTTGGGTGTGGAGTGCGGAGTGAATTCAATTAACTCCGGACTTCGCACTCTTTAAGCTAGCGTTTCTGGACAATATCCTAGTCCTCGGACAAATTGTTGCCGGAATGCTTCAATCTCTTCTCTTTCGGGACTACCGTGAGAAACGATCGCTACCTGATAACGTCGCATCACCTGTATCGGCGATTGTCCCGATTCTAAACTCCACAGCGCCATTTGCACTCGCATTGGCGGTTCGTAGCTAATCCCTAATTCATTCAAAAAAGCCCGGAAGTCACCATCTTCTTGAGGGTTTAGGGGTTTTTGCAGTTTTACGCGAACCACCCAACCGTCAATTTGATGAATCACTGTGAAAAACGAAACACCCATCTGCTGCCGACCGTGCAGATATTCAACTATCCTGAGAGTCAGGCTGGCATTTGCTAGGTAATACAGATATTCCATGTTGATACTGGGGATCAAAGCCAATCCTACGTTTCTATTGTGGCGAATAATTGCTCTTTACCGATAGGGTAGAAGCACCCGTTTTATAATAGGGAAATTTGCCGAATTTTTATCCGGGTGGTACGTGTTGAGGTAGATAATTTTGTTTCTTAAGTAAATCGAGGCAGAAAAACAAATATATTTGATGTAAATTATACAAAACGCTCAGTATTTACTGAGTTAACCCCACATAAATCAATGGATTCAAAGACAACTCCAGCTATTCCCCATCCGCCAAAACTTATGACTTTCAGTAAAGAGGTAAATTTAGATACCAATTTGTCAGCCTATGACTACGAACTTCCCCCAGAGTTAATTGCCCAAAATCCGGCGGTTCCGCGCGATAGTGCGCGATTGTTGGTTGCACCTACTAAAAATGGCGATGCACCGCGACATCAGGTCTTTCGAGATTTGCCTAACCTCCTCCTCCCTGGTGATTTATTAGTCATGAATAACACTCGCGTCATTCCGGCGCGATTGTCTGGTCGTAAATCTAGTGGCGCACTTGTGGGGATCTTACTTTTAGAGGAACAACAACCTAACTGTTGGTTAGCCTTAGTCAAGCCAGGAAGACACTTTAAAGTTGGGGCGGAAATTCTGTTTTCATCTATAAAGGCAACAGTTATCGCTATAGATCCAGCGACAGGTGGGCGATTGTTGGAGTTTCATCTACCCCAGGGAGTATCTTTATTATCATTACTAGATACCGTGGGGGAAGTACCTCTACCACCCTACATTACCACTTCCACAGCTTTGAGCGAACAATATCAAACAATTTATGCTCAACATCCAGGAGCAGTCGCCGCTCCAACAGCCGGACTCCACTTTACCCCAGAATTACTTCAAGAGTTGCAGTCTCATGCCATTAATCAAGCTTTTGTCACTCTTCATGTGGGTGTAGGAACCTTTCGTCCCGTCGAAGTCGCAGACGTGACTACCCATAAAATGCATCAAGAGTGGATTGAAGTTCCATCTGTAACAATCGAGCAAATTCGCCAAACGAAACAAGCTGGAGGGCGGATTATTGCTGTCGGGACAACAGTCGTGCGGGCGTTGGAAACAAGCGGTTTGCAGACATTTTCTGGGAAGACTGACTTATTTATCTATCCTGGCTATACCATGCAGGTTGTAGACGGACTGATTACTAACTTTCATCTACCGAAGTCGAGTTTACTGATGCTCGTCAGTGCTTTAATTGGGAGAAAACAGTTGTTGCAATTGTATGCAGAAGCGATCGCTCACAGATATCGCTTTTACTCCTTCGGTGACGCCATGTTGATCCCACCCATACCTACGTCTAAGTAGGTAGACATGAATAAACAAAGGTTAGTAGTTGTGATGACCTTAGGTAAGTTGATTTAAAACCGAGATCGGCATATGGCATTGCTGATTTTATCGCAATTTTTGAATATTTTTTACTTTGTTACCACGTTTACTTAAGTAGTCAACCAGCAGAAGTTCTTATTTAAAGAGCAAAAACTAAACCTATTGAATTTAAAAATGTATTTTTTATATCAGTGTACGTAAGTGAGAATTACTGAGTGAGGCGGTATATTCCGATATGGTTCTTATTATGCGACAACTAACACTGTGTTGTGCTTCAAAAAAAGACAACATCTTATAGGAAAAATTATGATTGACTTGTGCCTCACTCCAGAACAACAAAAGTTGCAACAACAAGCATGTGACTTTGCCCAGAAAGAGATTCAACCTGTTGTCAAGATAATTTACGAGCATGAAAATACAGGAATTGATCCTGGGGATATTTGTAAAGGTTTGCTTCGTAAAGGAGCAGATTTAGGCTTTACGAATTTGATGCTTCCTCAAGAATACGGAGGTATGGGTAAGAAGTGTATCGATTTTGTCTTGGTTCTCGAAGAATTCGGTGCAGCCGATGTCAGTATTGCCTCTAGTTACTTCAGCCTCACCCCGGCGATGTCGCTTCTGATTGCCAAAGTTGGAACTAGCGAACAAAAAAGACAAATATTATCTGGTATATGTAACAAAGAACCAATTTTATTTAGTGCTGCTGAGAGCGAACCAAATGTAGCAACCTCAGATTTATTCTGTCCGATACCCGATAGTAAAATTGGGATGCGAACTTTTGCCCATCGCGATGGCGATGCATATATTCTCAACGGGCAGAAATCATCGTTGGTGACTAATGGCGGTATTGCTGATGCGTATTTTATCATGGCGCGGACATCTTTTGACAAGCCAGTGCTCGAAAGTATGTCTATGTTTTACGTGAGTGCAGATACCCCCGGTCTCACATTTGGTAAAAGGACAGAAATGATTGGCTGGAAACCTTCACACCATGCTGAAATTCACCTCGATAATGTGCGAGTCTCGCCTGAGAATCTGATTGGACAGGAAGGAGAAGCCGGAAAACTGTTAATGTTAGTCCCCGAAGTAGCGATTGGACTTTCAGCTTGTTATGTCGGATTAGCTCGTGCAGCCTACGAGTACGCTCTCGATTATGCCAAAAAGCGCGTAAGTTGGGGTCGTCCAATTATTGAACATCAAGCTGTTGCCTTGAAGCTGGCGGATATGATGGTGAATACCCAAGCTGCAAGGTTGATGGTATGGGATGCAGCAGTGACAGCCGATACGAACCCTTTATTAGCCGCAACGGTGAAAGCACCAGCAGCTAAGACTTTTGCTGTCGATGTCGCGATTAAGAATGCTCAAGCTGCAGTCGAAATTCTTGGTGGAAACGGAGTTTTAAAAGATTCTATTCCTGGTAGGTACCTTGCTGATGCTTGGATTGGTTACTCATGCGACTTTACAAGAGATATATTACGGCTTGGGCTGGTTAATTTTATGTAGCAATTAGATTATGGCGATGGAATTAACTCAATTCTAGCTTCTTCAAGCAGTGCGCGATCGCTGGCAGTTTTTACTTGACAGGATGCAGGCACTACATTATCCGATGCTGAACGCTCACGGAGTAATAGCTTAGCGCTCCCTCGCGGTATGCAATTTGCCATCAGTTTCCGCAGGCTATTGCATAAGTGTTAAATTTCCTGAAATATACAGTTCAGTTAAAAATTGAACTGACCCTTAATATCAGTAGATCTATCATTGTAGCATTTGAAGTATATTTGATAATTTTTAGTTTGCGCCAGAAGTTTTTAAACATTAAATCAAATGCAAACTAGTGTCATTGCGAAGCATATTCAACGGAGCAATCGGAATCTCCTCGCTGCTAACGTCTGTCTATTGTTATCTGTGGTGACTGTAATTCTAAGTAACCAACGATATCTATATAATTTATTCTGGGGACCGTTCCCGATGGATAGCCAAGCACTTCTCGCAACGAAAGACCCCGAAACTAATTCCAAATATTTTGTCACAATTCGAGGCGAAAAGTCACTAGATACAAACGTTCAAGAATTATCTAAACGTGTCAATAAGTACACAGGAGAAACGAAAAGTGAAACAGTGACAGCGAATTACCTGGCACTATTAGTCAATAGACGATTGTTACTTGTAAAGGCTGGTGATAACAAAAAGGCAACTGAATTCACAGGTTCGCTTGTGGTTATACCAGAAGATGCTCGAACAAAAATTATCAGCGATATTGAGTCTCAAAATCCTCGGTTGCGTAATGTTTTCTTGCCTGTAATGCTGGAAGTAAGTGACTTTCGAGTCTGGGGATACTGGTTATTTGGCTTAGGTGTGCCTCTGACGGCTTTAGGAATTTACAATTTATTTAAGGTAGCACATAGAACAAAAAATCCTGATAAACACCCAATTATACAATCCCTTACACGATTTGGCGCGACAGAAGCTATTGCTGCTCAAATCGACTCCGAAGTGCAAATGGAAGCCAATAATTCAACTATTGGCTCGATTGTCGTCACACCATCCTGGTTACTTAGATCGTCAACTTTTGGTTTAAATATCGTTAATCTAAATGAAGTAGTTTGGGTTTATAAAAAAGTAACTACTCACTACAAATACTTTATTCCCATCAGGAAAGCATATGATATCGTTATCTGCGATCGCCGTGGAGAAACGTTACATATTGCCTCATATGAGCTTGGAGGACTGTTGAGGATTTTCTCACAGGAGAAAAATATTAATCGCTCTCTGGAAGAAATAATTCGCCGTATACCATGGGTGTTTGCAGGATTTGACGAAAATTTAATGAAACTGTGGACATCAGACCGTTCTCAAATAATCGAAGCTGTTGACGAAAGGCAACGACAGTTTATGAATCAAAAATAAGCGAGCAAAAAATATAGATTTAATGAAGTACGATTTTGACTGAAGTTTAAAATAAAAGTTAGTATAATCCAGAGCAATATTGCAGAATCGGAAAAAATCCACCCTCACTTTTTACAATGGAACTAAATCAGGAAAAATACTTATTTGACATCAACTAGTAGAATTAGAGTATCTCAGTCAAATTGAACTGCGACACTCAATGAACGGCGAGGTTTCATGAACAATAACGTAACGGTTGTATTCGACGGGAAAGTCTTACATCCAGATACACCATTGGGTTTGACCCCTAATAGGCGCTACTCAATTACGATTCAAGAGATAAATGAATCAGATGCAGTTGGTGATGCTTGGGATGTCTTGGAAAAATTGGCAGGAACTGTTGAAGCACCACCTGATTGGTCGAGCGAGCACGATCATTATTTGTATGGTACGCCTAAAACTGGAACTAATGGTACCCCATGAGCACTCTCACGATTGCTTTTGGATACTGTGTTCATCCAGGCTTTCTTGAACAAACGAGATCAATATCATGCACAGGCTATAGCTTTTTTGCCAAGAGTGCGATCTGCATCTGCTGTTTGGGTAACGGAAGCTGTGCTTTTAGAGGTTGGTAATGCTCTGGCTACAGTTAACCGCCCAGGAACAGTACAATTTATACAACAGTGTTACAACACAGCTAATTTATATGTAGTAGCAGTAGATACACCATTACTCAGCCGTGCTTTACAACTTTACAGCGAGCGTCCTGATAAAACTTGGGGCTTAATTGACTGCATTTCATTTATGGTGATGAAAGAGCAAAATTTGACTGATGCTGTAACAGCAGATATCCATTTTGTACAAGCAGGTTTTCGGGCATTGCTACGAGAATAATTAGCGTTGCTGCGGCTTTGAGCGAATGCGGGTGACCAAGTAAACTGAGATGACAATTTTAGCTTAAGAGTGCATCAGTTGATTCGGTTTACATCTAGTAAGAATACGGAAGGTTAAAACAAGCTAATCTTCTAAGTACGTAGCCGAAATCAAATCAAACTATGTAATAAAATGTTAAATCACGCTCGAATCTTAGGAGTAGGAACGCTCTCCGCGCTACTACAAACCAATAATTTTGGCTCAACCTCTAATTTTTTCAGCCATGACGAAAAATAGTCTGCTCAGTTTGTATCCAGGCTTGGACACCAATATATTTGTCACAAACCGTAATCATGATCAAAAAAATCTTAATCGTATCAGCCAATCCTAAGAATACAGATAAGTTGCGATTGGATGAAGAAGTACGCGAAATCCAAGCGGCGTTGAAAAGAGCGAATAATCGTGATGAGTTTGAAATCGTTACCTCTTCGGCGATACGAGTTGAAGACTTGCGTCGGGCGCTATTAGACCATCAACCGACGATTGTTCATTTTGCGGGACATGGTTCAGGTAGCACTGGTTTAGTGCTGGAAAATAACTCTGGGCTGTTTCAGTTCGTGAGTACAGAATCCCTAGCAAGGTTATTTAAATCGTTTCAAGAAGATGTTGAATGTGTTTTGCTCAACGCCTGTTACAGTGAAACCCAAGCCAACTCAATTCACCAATACATTGATTGTGTGATGGGGATGAGTCAGAGGATTGGGGATCAGGCGGCAATTAAGTTTGCTATTGGCTTTTATGATGCTTTGGGTGCAGGTTTATCTTATGAGGTTTGCTTTGAATTAGGCTGTACCTCCATTGATTTAGAGGGAATTCCCGAATCAGAAACCCCAGTTATCCTCTTCAGGCGGCGTACTCAAACAAGATTACAAGCCAATGCAACGGAGACAGTGTCAGTAAAATCGGAAACCAAGGATGAGATGAGCCGCTCAAGCATGGGTGGACAAAACCGTTCAGTTTCTGTTGGTGGTAGTGTAACTGGTAGCGCGATTACAACAGGCGATCGCAATATTACCTCAGTACAGTATCAACCCATAAGTTTACCTTCACCGTCAAGTATTGATATGCAAGAAGAACTTAATGCCCTGCGTAAGATATTGGTCTTTCCTTCTTCAGACCGTCGCAAAATTGACAATGCGATCGCTGATGCCGAAGAAGAAATTAATAAATCGCAACCTGATAAAAATGAGGTAGGCAAGGCATTAGACCGAGCTTTTGATTATGCTTTGAAGGCTCAAGGATTTGCATCTGTGAATGAAAAACTCAAACCACACCTAACTAGAATAGTGGCTTGGTTAGGTGATGATTGGCACAAACTACTGAGAATCGTTGGTTTAGGAATTTAACGCTTTTAATTTGGTGGTGAGGCAGAATCAATGAGTAATAGCGGGTTTCAGGGTGAGAATCGTAGCATTCAGATTGGAGAGGGTATAAATAGTAGCAGCGTTATTTCCGGGGATGGTAGTGTTGGGGTTCATGGCGATCGCGCGACAATTGCGATTACCAACTACTATTACCGCGAAGATACCAAGGTAGTAACTGTTGATACTGACACTGATGAAAATCTCCCCTGTCCTTATCGCGGTTTGTTTCACTTTGGACCAGATGACGCGGAGTTTTTCTTTGGCCGTCAGGTGTTCGTTGAAGAATTGTTTGCAGCTACTCAAAATCAGAATTTTATACCCGTGTTAGGCGCGTCAGGAAGTGGAAAATCTTCAGTCGTGTTGGCAGGACTAGTACCGAAGCTGCAACAAACCGGACTTTGGAAATTTACTCACTTCCGTCCTGGTTCTGACCCTTTTTATGCTTTGGCTGAGTCGCTAGTTCCTCTGTATACATCTGGTGATGCTACTGTGCAGATTGCCCAAGCACGAACATTAGCTAAGTATTTTCGCGATGACAAGGTGACTCTTGCTGATATATTTTCCCATATTCAACGCCAGCATCCCCATCATCGGGTGTTGTTAATTGCCGACCAGTTTGAAGAACTTTATACACTGTGTCCAGATCAGAAAATTCGCCACAGTTTTCTCTCCACCTTATTAGCCAGTTTTCAATCTAATGGCAATACTAATGTTCTGGTTGCAACTATGCGGGCAGATTTCTTGGGGAATGCCCTCTCCGATCCGGAATTTGGGGAGATGTTACGAACTGATATCAAAATTAGGTCGATGAATCGTGAGGAACTTTCAGAGGTGATTGTCAAGCCACCTGAGAAGTTGGGGGTGACATTTCAAGATGGATTGGTAAATCGCATTTTGGATGATATAAAAGATGAACCAGGAAATTTACCTCTGGTAGAGTTTGCTTTGACTGAGTTATGGAAACGGCGAGCCGGTAAAGAGTTAACTCATGCAGCTTATGAGGAAATTGGTGAAGTAAAAGGTGCCTTAGCTCGTCATGCAGATGATAATTATCGCCAATTGAGTGCGATTGAACAAGAACAGATGCGGCGAATTTTCATCCAATTGGTACGTCCAGGTGAAGGAACAGAGGATACCCGACGCTTGGCAACTAAAGCCGAATTAGGTGAAGAAAAATGGTCTTTGGTACAAAAACTGGCTACTCGTGATGCGCGATTAGTCGTCACCAGTCAAAATGCCGCAAACCTGGAAACAGTAGAAGTTGTTCATGAGGCGCTGATTCGTAATTGGGGCGAATTGCGGCAATGGATGAATGCAGACCGTAACTTTCGGACTTGGCAAGAACGGTTACGAGGCGCAATGAAGGACTGGGAACATAGGCAACGAGATGAAGGAACATTGTTGCGTAGTGTCGCTTTGGCGGAAGCAAAAGAGCAGCTGAAAAAATATCGAGAGGATCTGAGCGAGGGTGAGCAAGAATTTATTCGGGTAAGTGCGGCACTGCGCGATCGGGAAAAAAAGCAGGAACAACGCAGAAGACGATTGACTGTTTTTGGGCTGACTGGTGGTTTGGCAGTAGCTTTGAGTTTAACTGGGCTAGCGGCTATAGGCTGGCGGAATGCCGAAATCAATGAAATTAATGGCTTAGCCCAAAATTCAGATGGACGAAAAGCTCTCATATCCAGCGTCAAAGCTGCTGTAAAAATGCAAGGTCAACCGTGGGTAGATGCAAAAACCCACACTCAGGTAGAATTAGCATTATTAAATACAGTTGATAATGTCGCTGCACCCAATACTTTAGGAGGACACGCAAACTCGGTTATTGGCGTCAGCTTCAGCCCAGATGGCAAGATGCTGGCTTCTGCTAGTTATGACAATACGGTAAAACTATGGGATACCGGCACTGGCAAACAAATCAAAACACTCACTGGGCATAAAAACGGGGTTATTGGCGTCAGCTTCAGCCCAGATGGCAAGATGCTGGCTTCTGCCAGTGCTGACAATACAGTGAAACTGTGGAAGCGGGATTTTGATTATTTACTCAAAAAAGGGTGCAATTTTCTACACGAGTATTTTCAAACCAATCCTCCTGATGATGAGAGCGATAATAATATGTGTGATGGTGTTGTGCGAGATTCATGATCCCCGCAATTCTAAATTGTTGGCATATCGCTTAACATTTCACTTGCCTGATTTTATCGTCAGCCGCTCAGTCAATTTTTTTATGCGTTTAATTTCACTTGATGTTTTTCGCGCGATCGCACTCATAGTAATAGTGTCAAGTAGGCGTGAAAACAAGCAGATGGACGCTCTACACACTCTTTATATTCACGTCGCTTCATGCAAAAGCGATCATATATTACCCCATTTTCCGTTTTAATATATATAGGTTTAGCAAACAAATCATGTAGATGCATCGAGACTCAATATTTTACAAATTGTTTCAACAATCGCCGACACTGCTGTTTGAACTCTTGACAAATACTCCGAATAATGCAGATGCATATCGATTTGATTCGGTAGCTGTCAAAGAACCAAAATTTGAAATTGATGGAGTATTTCTACCACCGGAAAATGAAGGTGCAGGAGTAGTTTATTTTTGTGAAGTGCAATTTCAGAAAGTTGAGAATCTTTATGAAAGGCTATTTGCAGAGTCCTCATTCTTTTGGGTATTATGAACCTGACACCTGCGAATTAGAACTTGAAATTGATGATAAAAAAGCCGATCGCAGTCGAACCGAGTAAATGAATCCATCGCCGTAAATTTCGCTCACGCATGGGAACCTCCTTGAAGGAATGTTTTAGATTTTTGAAATTACATCAATAGCGCTTGTCCACTGGACGTCAGGATAGCGATCGTTATCCAGTGGTTTATTTTGAACGTTGAACATACTATACAAATACTGCATAGCTTGCCACTGCGGATACATCTCTTTTTCTCCTTCTGGATGTGCCGCCCGCTCCCGTTTGTTTGAGGCAGAAAAATCTTCCAAGCTTCCGATCAAGACGAGTTTAAATTTTGTCTTTTTAACTTCTTCGCCTACAGCAATCAATTCGTTAGGACTAATCTGGAAACTGGCAATTCGGAGAATTTGTGGAGTTGTCGAGTCTAATGCTGCGGCGGCAGTATAATCTGCTGTATTGTCCATCGTCGAAAAGTCTATTTTCCAGTCAGGATTATCTCCCCAATAGGCGACACTATGCTCATCTGGCTGATAAAGCGGCGTGTTGTAGCTCAATATATCTGCAAAAGCACCATTGAGGATCGAGGTTGCAGCAATTGGCGACTTGTACAGGTATTGATGGAACTCTTTTCTTAGATCGAAGTTTCTGTTTTCACCTTCAGGCAGTTTTGTAAAGTCAGATGCAAAATCGGACGGAATGAAGCGGGGTACGCCCGCAGCGATGGCGGCATCAAGCAATAGTGTTTGGGAATCGACGATTACATCGTGTAGCCCTGCCAAAGCAGAGACGACACAGGACACGTCTTGACAGGCAAGTTTAAGCTCTTCAACATCTGACATATTTACTGCAATTACCTCCGCACCAAGTTCGGCCAGTTTCTTAGTTTTCGCTCTTGTCGTTTCGTTGCGATTAAGGATACGTACTTGTGCCCCTCTTTTTATCAGAGCTTTAACGATTCGTTCGCCTAGATTACCTGTTGCGCCTGCTACTAAAATTTTTTGTGGCATATTATTTTGTCCGAAATTTAACTGTTGTGATGTGTAAGTAGATGTCGATCGAAGTTTGCTCACAAGCGGAGCGAGTCTGGCAGATCGACGAAGTGCATTCCAACCTTCTGCAATGCTGCCTTCATTCGATCTGGAGAAATAGGTTTGTCAACTCCCAGTGGTGGCATAGAACGAGTCAGCGCAGGTTGCCCCAATTCGACTATTATTTGCTCGAATCCACCAGGCGTATAGAAGTTGAGAATATGTGCAACCTCACTATCGACACGAAACGAATGAACTGTACCGCGCGGAATCGAGACAGAAAAGCCATCCTGAGCCTTCAAAATTTCATCGCCTGCTTGAAAGGTGATTTCTCCTTCTAGGAGATAAAACCCCTCATCTTGATCGTGATAATGCGGTGGCGGACCTGAATTTTTAGGACAAAATTCTTCTATCAAGCTGTAAGCGCCTCCGGTTTGCTGACCGCTGGCATGAATGAGCCACAGAATGTCTACCTGCCAGTATGCGGGAGCATCTTCACGATTTGACAAAAAAGGAATGGGTGCGTCTGGATGATTCATACTTGTAGTGAAAAAGGATTAATACATTGATTGACCAACTTGTAGAAATAGTAGGAGAAATGAAGTCTGATTGTCTTGGACGATCTTGCGTTTTGCCAGTACATTCTTGTCATTTAACGGATCTGGCTGGGTGAAATACCAAAATGACGCTTGAAATGGCGGTTGAGGTGACTTTGATCGACAAAGCCAACCTGACTTGCAATGTCTGCGATCGATATATTTGTAGTCTTGAGTAGCTGTTTTGCCTGATCAGTCCGGCATTTGAGTAAATACTGATGTGGAGTGAATCCTGTCGATTGTTTAAACAAACGGCTAAAGTAATAAGGACTCATCTGCACAATTTCAGCCATAATCATTAGGCTAGGATTCTGCGCTGAATGCTGATGAATATATTCAGTCACTTGTCGTAATCGAGTCTGTGATAATCCATCAGAATAGCTTTTAATTTTGGGCTTTTGTGTCGAGTAGTGCTGTAGCAAATGAGCAGAAAGTGCGGTTGCCATTGCCTCGGTGTAGAGACGACTACATCCACTCTCAGACTCAAGATCTTTTTTCAGAGCAATCCCAATTTGATAAATTAGCGGGTCATTTAACTTGAATTGGGGTACGATCTCAAGTCGATCGGGATCGACTACTTCAGCCGCAATCTTCCTCATAAATGTTGGTTCAAGGTGTAGAGAAATAAACTCGCTTGAATCATGTAAACGGACTAATACAGGAGCAGTTGCAGGGGTTAAACAAATGTCGCCATTCCTGAAGCGATCACATCGTAGATGACCATTTAACAATTGCTCTTTCATCACTACGGCGTGATTGAGATGAAGTGTAATAAGATGCTGCAAAAAACAATGATTAGGGGTTTCAACGGCAGTTTGGAAGTTGTAATAGCTAACTTTGACTCCATGCCAGAGTGCTTTTTGACTAGAGAGCATTGGCTGACTGGGACTAATTCTTGAAATGGATTCGTCGCTGGCAGCGTCAATTGTCAAGGGCTGTTCTCTAGTCATGGTTCTTATACTGGCGTTAAGGTCTTACTAAATTGAACAAATAATTGAGTCGAAAAGCGTTTTCATTCTTAGCACTCCTTCTTGCCCGCTAAGATCTATCTAGAGATAGGATTGTGGATTGTGTCGCCAAAATAGACCCAGGGTTAGCGATCGCGCTTGTAGAATTAATTAAAGCAATTGGTCTAACACCATCTATGTAATATAATTTAAAGCGGGAAGAAACAGACTAAAGAGCTTTTGTAACAATAATCCCACTTGCTAGCAGTCCGCTAATCAAAATTACACTCAGCACCTTGAGGATTTGGCTTCCCCGTTGCTCCAAATTCCAGATATCCTGATAGGACAATTGATGATCCTGGAGTAGAAGGAATGCTGGAGGATTGATCGCCGGAATCAATCGACTGATGCCAAAGCGGAGAAAAAACTGCATCGCCCATAGTCGCCCTCGCCAGCGATTCTGATTGTATTGCCAAGGGGCTGCGGTTTGGGCAAGACGAACAACCGCCTTAACATCCATTGCTCTCTTCGCTTCATAAAGTGGGAGTGCTTGTGTCAAATCATCTTGAGTTTGGCAAAGGATATCATTCAAAACAGACACATCTTCCAAAGCAGCGTTCACACCTTGTCCGATGTCCGGAGGAAAACAATGAATAGCATCTCCTAACAGCAATACTCCAGCACTAACTTGTGCAGATGACTTCTGTTTGAGAAGATAGTATAATCCAGTGCAATATTGGGGAATCGGAAAAAATCCACCGTCACTTTTGGCAAATCGATCAGCTTCTTCCATCGAAATGATTTGGCGGATTGGCATTTGGGGACACTGTTGCTCTAAGAACTGAAGAACTTGCTCGCCTGTTTTCAAGCTCCAGATTTGATGATCTGGATAGGTGATAATATTTGCAGTGCGCGGCGCGGTTTCTTCTCTAAGAGGCAGAAGACCGAGGGTGAGCGAATGAGTACGATCTCGCGATGCTCCTCGAATTGCATAAGCCATCGTCGAAACGGCATGGTCTTGATGTTGAGTGTCAAGTGGAAATCCAGGCGGTAAACTCAACACTTTGTATCTCAAGCCTGAACTCGGGGAAGGAAATTGTTTCATCTCAAATCGATCGCTGCGATCCCACTTTTTCAGAGTATTGCGAACAATCGATTGAATGCCATCGCATCCCACCAAAAAGAATGGCTCGAATCGCTGAATCTCTTCATGCATCTGAGCGACAACTTCTAGAGTTTGGATTCCGCCTTCCTTCACTATTTGATTAATTTCTTGACATTGAATATTGAAGAGAACGGTAATCTGGTCTTGCCAATTACGTTGAATTTCTTCATAAAGTAATTGAACAAACACTCTTCGCGGCAGCCAATACGCAGTTTTGCGGTTAGGATTTACGAGCGGCAATTTTGCTGTTTTGCGTTTGCCATCTGGTTGAATGCGAGTGATGTAAAACTCTGTATTCGGTACGCCAAGATGGGATAATGATTTAGTCAGTCCCAGTAAGTCTGTAAATTTTTGCCCCCGACCATCGATGAGGTAGTTAAAGGACTTATCCGGCTCATAATAGTCAGCAGCCGTGCGCTTTTCAAGAACAGTAATTTTTGTCCATCCCCGCTTCGCCAACATCAGTGCTGTTGCGAGTCCGGTGGGTCCTCCGCCAACAATCAAGACATTGTTTTGAGAAGAACTTGATTCCTTTATGGTCGGTTGAATCAACATAGAGATTTTGGACTAGTTCCGCGATCACTATAAAACACTATTGCAATTAACAAAAATAATCTCCTACCCAATGGCATAAATTCATGGTGCGGACGTTGACTTGCCGATATTACCCGCAACAAATTCTTCATGCTGAGAGCGTCAAGGTAAATTTGGGTACTCTAAGCACAGAGTATCTAGTAATAAATGCGGGTAGACAATCCATGCCTTTTAACAAAATTTCCCAGATCTTGTGCTTATCTATAATAGCGATCGCCACATCCTCACAAGTCCAAGCTGCGCCAAAATTTGCCGAATTTTCCGAAAGTAAGCAAACAATCCGGGGTGTAGTCAGTCAGGATTTAGAAGCGGCTAGTGCTTTCCAAAGAGGAGTCACCCTTTATGGTCGCGAAGACCTAGAAGGTTCAGCCTTAGCCTTCCGTACCGCCTTGCAACGAGATCCTAACCTTGACCAAGCGCATAATTACTTGGGTAATATCTACTTAGCGCAAAACCGTCTGGAAGAAGCCACCCAAGAATATGGTCAGGTAATCCGACTCAATCCCGACTTTACCGAAGCTTATTATAACTTAGGCGTAGTCCTGCAAAAACAAAACCAACCTCAAGCGGCAATTACCGCCTATCGTCAAGCAATAGTACTCGATCCCACCCTAGCAGCAGCCCACTATAACCTAGGACTGGTTTTGTACGAACAAAGGCAAATACCAGATGCAATTGTATCTTACCGACAAGCTATCCACTTTGATAATCATAATCCTGACGCTTATTTTAACCTCGCGATCGCCCTACAAAAACAAGGTCAAGCAGAGGAAGCGATCGCAACCTATCGCCAAGCCGTAGAGCAAGATCCGGAAAATGCTCAAGCCTACAATCACTTAGGTAACTTACTCTTAGCCCAAGGTCAAGATTCACAAGCACTTAAAGTTTACCGTGAAGCCGTCCGCCGCCAACCTGACAATCCTACAGTTTATTACAACCTAGGAGTAATTTTATACAATCATGGCGATTACAAAAACGCCAGCAGTGCTTGGAATCGTGCCCGCAAACAATATACCGCTCAAGGTAACACCCAACAAGCTCAACAAGTTGGCTACCTCATAGAACAAATCGCCATGCGGAAAACAAATCAAGCCACCCAAGCAACCACAACAGCTACCCAAATCCAACCAACCCTACCTCCTACACAGAGTGCATTCCCCACACCAGGCGAAAATAATCAACCATCCACTCTCACAAACTCAGAACCAGCAGCAGTGCCTATACCTACTGACAATATAGTTACACCAGAAACCCCTAATAATACTCAAGTAAATTTAGGACAATAAAAGAGTCAACACCAATTCGCAATTTCGTTAGAGCGCAATTTGATTATGCGCTTTTGTACGGATTGCGAATTGTTTGGTCATTTTCAATTACCGTAATCTGGAGAGATATACCGTCGTTAATTAACCTAATGTGTAAGCAGACATTTTCGTCCATAAAAGTTTTAACATTCGCAGATGGCAAATGTAGTGAAGTATCTAAATATAAGTCCATTCAATAAAATGCATATGTATAAATTCACATGAAAAACATAAGATCTGCCACTTGATTATTAGTAAATAAAACTACATTACTTATTGAAATACAAAAAAATGAAGAAAATGTCGCTGAAAAAACATCATAAATGGGGTTAATGATTTGATAATTAAATAAACTAAATTGTGCGGAGAATAAATATGGGTTGTCTGGCTATATTCCTAAATCTTCTGCTTCCTGGCCTAGGAACTATATTATTTACTAGCAAAAAAAATGATGGCTTTATTCAGATTGTATTAGGTGTTATTAACTATCTTCTGGTTTTTGCAACTTTTGGACTTTGGGGATTTATTGGCTTTTTTGTTGGCATAGGACTTTTTGCTTGGTCACTAGCATCTACTATCACTTTCATGAGCGAACAGTCGGCAAAAAGAGCAATTCAAGAAGAGCGGGAAAGTCGATAAAGAAAGTCTTGATGTTAATTTTATTTTAGTAATTATATTATGTTATGCGATTGCATTGGTTTGGGCTAATTATTAGATGCCAATCTGTGGTATATGGTTAGTTACAGAAATGCGATCGCATGATTTATTGTGCTCGTTAACACGCTTGCTTGTAAAATTTTGTAAATAAATTCACCAATTAACTCAGAGAGAATTATGACTTTTGAAATCCCACAAAATCTGAGTACATTCATTGCCAAAAATCTATTCAGATCGAATTTAGAAATTAGTTTTGATTCGCAGACAGGTAAAGTATTGGAAATTGGCGAGAGAACTGAGACAAGTGTTGCAGGCGCGAGTATTCGCAGAAAAGCTCATATACAAAAAATCTGGCTTAAACTTGATGAGGAGCAAGAGATTTGCATCGAAATAGATCGTCATTTTCAAGCAAGAATTGGACATAGAGTTACAGTGTTACTTGCCAATGGGCAAAATCCTAATGAATCTTATTATATTGCTATCTATAATCATACAATTAACCAGCTTTTTACAATTTCAACAGCGGTTCAACTGTTGAATTCAATTTATTATCGTAAGGGATGGAAAGGTAGCGTCATGTTTCTAATATATTTATTGATTTATCCACTAGGCGTAATTATTTTACCTTTTCTGTTGTGTTTTATTCTTTATTCGATATTTTCATACACTCTTAACTGGGTTGCTCTCAGTGCTTTATTTGGATTATTCTTGGTTTTTTTCTTTCCTTTTCTGTTTTCCACAATAGATATATTATTAAGAGGAAATGCTGGCAAAAAACTTAATAGCCATATCAAAAAAATTCTTGCCATTTTATAGTTTTCTATGACAATAAATAACTTTAAAGAAAAGTATTTAAATTAATATATATATATATATATCAATTAGTTGAAATATTGATGGTCGATATCTTGCTATTTCTCAGGATGAATGTATACATAGATATGGTTGCTTTACTTTAGTTGCTCTCTTGGCAATTGGATTAATTATTATTTTTATGTCATATTAAATTAAGGTTGCTAAGTATACAATAAAGTACCTAAATGAAAGTCTATTCAATAAAATGTATATACTCATACATTTAATTTGAAAATCCCAGAGAGTTAAAAATAATATGTTAGAGGTAGGTCAGATATTAAGCGATTGCTATCAGCTCAAACAAAAACTCGGGCAAAATGCTGGCCGTCAGACTTGGCTAGCGGAGGTAACAACCAACACTGAACCAGTAATTGTCAAACTGTTGGCGTTTGGCGACCAGGTACAGTGGGAAGACCTGAAACTCTTTGAAAGAGAAGCAGAAATTCTCCAACAGCTTGACCATCCCCAAATTCCACGATATCGAGATGATTTTTCTGTAGATGACCGTCTCCTCTGGTTTGGGTTAGTCCAAGACTACATCCCCGGTTCATCATTAAAAGAATTAATCACCAGGGGAAAAAAGTTCTCGGAAGCAGAAGTTCACAAAATCGCGATTGAGATCTTAGAAATTCTCATTTATTTACATGAACTTAGTCCCGCCGTCCTCCACCGTGACATCAAACCAAGTAACTTAATCTTTGGTCAAGACCAAAAAATCTACTTAGTTGACTTTGGTGCAGTCCAAAACCGTGCAGTTACTCAAGGTGCGACATTCACAGTTATTGGAACTTACGGATATGCACCGATGGAACAATTTGGCGGTAAAGCCGTCCCCGCTTCCGACCTTTACGCATTAGGGGCGACATTAATTCATTTGCTAACTGGGACATCACCAGCAGACTTACCACAAGTGCAGATGCGAATTGACTTTAGCCCCAACACCAGCCTCAGTCCCCATTTTATCCGCTGGATTGAAAAATTAACAGTGCCAGACGTCCAACAAAGATTTAGCACCGCCCGTCAAGCACTCAAAGCCCTCAACAATCAACTTACCCGAGAAACTTATCCCTTACCCCTAACCCACCAACCTTACGGTAGCCAGATTCAACTCCATAAATCCTTTAGCCGATTAGAAATTGACATTCCCAAAAAAGGAATTCAACGTTCCCACGGATTTTTAATATTGTCGTTAATTTTATGCTATGGGCTAACTATTCCTTATGGAATATTGACATTCCAGTCACTTGTTCTTATCCCTTGGCTATTAGGCTTAATACCATTAAATATTTTAATGCTCAGCGCTTTTGGCACGATTCATCTATCCTTCAATCGAGAGCAATTTGTGATTGAATGGAAACTACTCGGACTGCGTTACCGCAAAACTAAAGGCAAAACCTCAGCCATTGGGAGGGTTTATACAGGAAATGAAGCGATCGCTATTAACAATAACCTACTAGTATCAATCGTACTTCAAGCCGGACTCAAAGAATTCAAATTTGGGGCAGTTGCACCTAGCTTAGCGGAACTAGAACGGGATTGGGTGATTCAAGAAATTAAAAATTGGCTGTACGATGAGAATATTTAGGAAACGCGGAGGGTCGCTAAGGTTGCGCGGAGGACGCGGAGTAACTCTGCGTACCTTTGCGTTACCTCTTGTCTTCCTTTGCGTTGAAAAAAATGCATATACTCCTAGCTGTTAACGGCACTTTGATGCGTGGTTTGGAATTGAATGGTAATCTCCTCGCAGTCGGGGCGAGTTTTGTCTGCGAAACTACTACTGAACCAGCTTATCGTTTGTGGTCGATTGATGACCGTCACCCAGCGATGATGCGTGTGGCGAGTGGTGGGGCGGCAATTATGGTAGAAGTGTGGCAAGTGCCTTTGGCTGGTTTGGGACAAATTTTGTTGCAGGAACCTCCAGGGTTATGTATTGGTAAGGTGCGTCTGGTTGATGGGGAGGTGGTTTTGGGGGTTTTGGGTGAACCTATTTTGTGCGAGAACAAATTTGAGATTACTCAGTGGGGTAATTGGCGTACTTATATTTCTCAAAAGAGTGAGTAATTATGACGTTTGTGAAGTCTGATCCTTATCCTTATCCGTATAATGGCGATTTGCGTCCTGAGAATACGGTGCTGTTGATTATTGATATGCAGACCGATTTTTGTGGTGTTGGTGGTTATGTTGATAAGATGGGTTACGATTTGTCTTTGACTCGCGCCCCTATTGTACCGATTCAACGTGTGCTGGGTGTAGTCCGCGCTAGGGGTTTTCATGTGATGCATACTCGCGAGGGTCATCGTCCTGATTTGGCGGATTTGCCAGAGAATAAACAGTGGCGATCGCGGCAGATTGGTGCTGGTATCGGCGATCCTGGTCCTTGTGGTAAAATTCTTGTCCGTGGTGAACCGGGTTGGGAAATTATTCCAGAACTTGCTCCGTTACCTGGTGAATCAGTAATTGACAAACCTGGTAAAGGTTCTTTTTATGCCACGGATTTAGATTTATTGTTGAAACGTAAAGGTATTCAAAATATTGTCTTTACCGGCATTACTACTGATGTTTGCGTCCATACAACCATGCGAGACGCTAACGATCGCGGTTATGAGTGCTTGTTGCTATCTGATTGTACTGGTGCAACCGATTATGGTAACTATGAAGCTGCTTTGAAAATGATCAAGATGCAAGGTGGTGTTTTTGGTGCTGTTGCTGATTCTCAGGCATTTATTGATGCTATTAGTTGTCTTTGATGATGAAAAGGAGGCGTCAGTTTACAGGCTTTGCTGTAGCATAGACAACTGCAAGGAAGCGGCAAAATAACCCGCTTTTACTCAAATACATACTTTTCGGCGACTTTCCAGTAACGTGAGAAGCGCTTTAGGTCGATGTATCCATCGTACTCAAAGAATGGTTCGACTTCTAAGACTTCTATGGGTACAGTCGCCTCAATTTGCTGACATATAGTCTCAAATCGCGGACTGGGACTGTCTGCTGTCACCACTTTTTGAATGTTATGTTCTTTCGCAAAGGCTAAAACTTCTTGCGCCACATCTCCTTTACGGATGGTGACTGGCAATTCTAGCAAGCATTCGTAAATAAAGTTTAGGCGATTGAGGCTAAGTTGCCATTCCGCGATTAAAGCCTCATCCCAAACCCAAATAGCAGGTGCTTTTGGATACGCTTGCAGTGCGGGATTTTTGGGACTAAGACAGTCTCCATGTACCCAGATGATTGGTTGACTCATGTGATTTTAGATTTTTACGTTCGGGTCTATGGATTGATAGTAGCTGGCTTCAATTGGTAAAGCATTCAGTGCGCGAACATCCGAGGCATTACCAGGCATAAACATAAATTTAACCGGAATTCCATCCTTCGTAGTTGGTAATTATACTCTAACTCCATAAAAATAACATTTTTTAGAAGCAATATATCCTCTGAATTCTTCCGATTTAATTAGTTTAACGTTGAAAATACGAATGTCATCGTACATCGGTACAGGGAATAATTCTCAAAGATATTCAGTACAATCACTACTCTCTTTTAGTATCATTCCTACTTGATAGCATAAATCCTTAAGAAGCATTGATACATTGTGTAGTCGCCGATTAAACCATGATTTTTATAACATACTTAGTATTTATTTATGATTCTTCATCTAGCTACAAGCTCTGCTGTGTATACCATAAAAATATATTATCGCAACTGCAACAAGAGCGATTATCATAATTTCAGTATCGTTAATTTCTTTACGGCGATCATCTTTTTGGCTGATAGCTTTCAGTAGATCGTTGATGATAGGATATATAGTAATTAATTGCATTTAGCATATACCCCTCAAAATTTTCTTCCTGGAAGTAATTTTGTTAATTAAGTGATACTATGCGATATAAGGATGCTTTGCGCCCTTTTGAGTAACTAGCAACTTGGTTACTAATCATTGCCATGATAATTATACTTAGAGTAAAAGTTATTTTTTCATAAGTATCCTTCTCCTGCAAAAATAAAAATTTGAGGTAAACAAACTATGAGTAAACTGCTAACTATTACGATACCTACCTACAATCGTCCTCACTTTTTAGAGCAACAATTTACTTGGTTAGCTAAATCGATCAAAGGATTTGAGTCAGAATGTGAAATTATCATATCTGATGATGGTTCCACAGATAATACTAGTGAGATCATTAATAAGTGGCGACCAATTTTTAGCGAGACAACACTTAGATTGAGTGTCAATAGCGAGAACCTTGGTCCAGTCAAGAATATTGCTCATTGTATAAGTTTGGCAACAGGTAAATATGTTTGGGTGGTAGGTGATGATGACGATCTTCAAGAACAAACTCTTACTTATGTCATCCAAAACCTGAAATCAAATCCAGACCTGTCATTACTAATCCTCAATTACTCTATTTATTACACACCGCGAACGGAATTTGTGACTGATCGCTACTTCCCCATAGACAAAGAGGAAG
This sequence comes from Cyanophyceae cyanobacterium, assembly GCA_038214545.1. Taxonomy (GTDB): domain Bacteria; phylum Cyanobacteriota; class Cyanobacteriia; order Cyanobacteriales; family Nostocaceae; genus JBBQRU01. The sequence goes on from JBBQRU010000033.1 coordinate 28,864, forward strand.
TAAGACCTGATGGCAAAGAATTTTTAGAATATCTGATCGCTAGAATGAATTCAGCACATGGGATTGGTTTTATCACTGCTATCGTTTATGCTACAGATGCCGTACAAGAGGCAATCCAAAAATGGCCTGCTAGTATTGATAATTTTGAAGCACCTGGGTATTGGAGTGGATTCTGTGCTACCAAAGGTAGTGTCAAAATCTCCAAAGATACTTATGTTCAGTACAACTGTGGAATGAATTCGGTACCGAACCACAAGAAATGGTTTGGGCACCATTATGCAGATTTACCGGCAATTTATACTAAATTAATGGCAGCCGGATATAACAAAAAGTTGTTTAGAAAACTCATTTTTAAGCACTTCCGGGAAAGTAACTTGAAAGTGATCCTGGGTGCTTTGAGAAGGTGGCCACTATTTTCAGCTAGCAAAATGATTCCTTACTTAACGTTGGTGGGAGTCTCGACTTGGCAACAAAGTTTTTCTAGTCAGGATTCATGACTATTTTTTAAGAATGGGGCTTTGGTTTGCCAATTAGCGCTTCTAAAGCATTTACGGCGATCGCTTTGGGATCTGCACCTTGGCGATTCGCCAACACAACGATGGTAATATCTTTACCAGGTAGATACAGCATGACAGAGACAAAACCGTAAGCGCTACCGCTATGACCGACGGCTGTACCGACAGCAGTTTTCAGTCTTTCGACACCTAGACCATATTCGGCTTTGTCGCGATCGCTGATAAATTGCGACATTTGTTGCATCATGGTAGGGGAAAGCAGATTTTTTTGGGCAAACAAAGCTTTCATAAATTTACCCAAATCTTCGCCGCTAGAAATCAATCCCCCATCACCTAAGCCATTACCGTCATTCATGCCAGCGGAACTTTTCAGTTTACCGTAATGTTGGTGGTAGCCGGTGGCTACATGTCCAACGGGTGGTTCCCGCAATTCGGTGAAGGTGTTTTTTAAACCTAGAGGATTTAAGATCCGACTGCGGATGGCTGTGGCGAGAGGTTTGCCGGTTACTTGTTCAACAATCAGTTCTAAGAGAATGTAGTTGCTATCAGTGTAAGTATATTTCTCTCCCGGTTGAGCTTGAGGTTGGACATCGTAAATATACTTGATTGCTTCTTTGGCTGTCCAAGGATTGGTCAGACTGCGGCGTTTGGTAGCTAGATTAAAACTGTTGGTGGAGAGGTATTCGGGAACACCACTAGTGTGGTTGAGAAGTTGGCGGACGGTGATTTTGTTGCTTAAAGAAACATGTGTACTGACTTCCACAGGTAAATAACTAGCGATCGCGCCATCTAAATCAATTTTCCCTTCTTCTACTAATTGCAGCATCACCACCGCAACAAAAGTTTTACTTGTACTCGCAATTGAGAAGCCGTCATTTGGGTGCAAAGGCGTGCGTGATTCTAAGTCGCTGACACCACTTGCACCTGTCCAACTACCACTAGGAGCCGAAATATACATCACAGCACCAGGGATTTTTTGGGTAGTAACGATGCGGTCTAACACCCCTTGCATCTTAGCATTGGGAAATCTTGCAGTAGTTCGGTAGCGGTGAGGAGCAGATTCACCCTTCGCCATGTTAGTTGCGCCATCTCCATATCCTGGTAACAAGATAGTTAAGCAACTGGTCACAATTACCATTTCTAGCTTGAGCAGCATTTTCCAGTTCATCTTTATTCCTTATCAACCCACTAGATACCCGATTCTGCCTATCAAAACTTCAATTTTATGCTGAAATCTGGTTTTTTTGCTGATTCTTCATCAATTGAGGTAGTGAACCGTCCCATCGGGCTATGACCTTGTTTGCACCATTATCTGTGATGACTATGTAGCTTATTACACCACAACTTACTAATTATGTGTTAAATTAGACTTGATGATTATAACTGTATAAGTGTAGTTGTTGGCTCCGGGGATTTTTATAAAAATTTGAATAGGGCTAATCTCTAGAAAACGGTCATTAAGTGTTTTTATATTAAGAAAATTTATTCTTTGTTGCCACTGTCATCATGACAGTCAATGATATATATTCACTTAATAATGCGGAAAGGTAAAAGCTAAACATGTTTTTAACTAATGCATAGTTTTAATCCTCCCTTGCGTGGTGTGGGAAGAGGAAAGACGCCTGTGAAAGAAAGAATCTTCAAATAAGAAGCATCGCCATCAATAGGATCAGATGAAAAAGTTACCATTTTCTATTATTTTGTTACAAGGTTTATTTTTAGGATGTGCAACCGCTAACGCCCAGCAGCCTCCCACACCTGTTGCCGATATTCATCAATGGGAACAGCAATCAAAGGTTTGGGTAATTAGCGACCAAAAGCAACCACGCCATGAACAATTTACCTGGGTTGTTAAAGATATCAAAAAAGCTAATCAGCAACCTTTTCTACAGGTATCAAAAGCTGCTGTAAAACCTAGGAAAACACCCAAAAGTCCAGCAAGGGATAGTAAAAAAGAGGAACTGGAACCATTTAGCGATGTAGTTAAAGACACAAAAAAACAAGAAGGCTTATTCACTCTTTATCGCCACAAAGAAAAGAATAAAATTTTCTTAGAGATAAAGAATGAACAATTAAATAAAAATTATCTTGCTTTGGCAACAATGGAATCTGGCATTGGTGAACGCGGTGTCTACAGCGGGATGCCTTTACAAGATTTATTATTTTACTTCCGCCGAGTTGATAACAACTTGCAATTTGTAGTCAGGAATGTAAACTTCCGTACTAATGAAGGAGATCCGCAAGCGCGGTCAGTCGCGAGGTCTTTTAGCGACTCAGTTATTTACTCGCTACCCATAAAAAGCATACATCCTCAGCGCCAAACAATGCTGATTGATATGGGTGATTTGTTGCTCACAGATTTAGCCGGATTATCATCGTCATTAGCCGGAATGGGTATACCTTACCGTCTAGATGACAATACATCTTATTTTGGTAATGCTAAAGCCTTTCCGGAAAATATTGAAATCGAGTCGATTTATGGATTAACAGGAGGTAGCGATAAGCAATTAACAGAATTGGAAACAGTTCCTGATAATCGCGCCTTTACTCTGCGCGTTCACTATAGTATTTCACAGCTACCCGAAAATACTCATTACCAACCGAGACTAGCAGACGATCGCGTCGGTTATTTTATCTCAGCCTACCAAGATATTTCTAACGACAACCATACAGATCCTTTTATTCGCTATATTAATCGTTGGCACTTAGAAAAACAAGATCCTAAAGCCCCCCTTTCACCCCCCAAAAAGCCGATTGTTTTCTGGATAGATAACGCCGTACCACTGCAATATCGAGAAGCAATTAAAGAAGGAGTATTGATGTGGAATAAGGCGTTTGAAAAAGCTGGTTTTCAGAATGCAGTGCAAGTAAAGCAAATGCCAGATAACGCCACTTGGGACCCAGCCGATGTGCGCTATAATACTATCCGCTGGATTAATACAGTAGATGGGTATTTTGCGATGGGACCATCCCGCGTTAATCCCTTAACCGGAGAAATTTTAAATGCAACGATTTTAGTAGACGCCAGCTTTATCCGCAAACTCAAGCAAGAATACCGTAACATTGTTGAGCAGCAAACATCAGGTCCAAAAACTTCACTTTCAGCCCTAATTGATGGTCACAACATCTGCGGCTTAGTCAAATCACCCCATGCAAAGCAGCCAAATAACCGCTTAGCGAGAATGGCAGGGGAGTATGATGTTTGCTACGGGATGGAACTTGCCAATCAATTTACGATTGGTTCAATGGCACTGACACTGTTCCAAAATGCAGCACCCAGTAGTAACCAAGTGCAAAACTATATCCATGAATATTTGCGATTAATTATTTCCCACGAAGTCGGACACACACTCGGTTTGCGCCATAATTTCCGGGGTAGTACCTTACTCAAACCGGAGGAGATGAACAACACAGAGATTACCCAAGCTAGAGGTCTGACAACATCGGTAATGGACTATATTCCCCCCAACCTAGCACCACCAGGGGTAAAACAAGGAGACTATTTCCCTCACAAAGTTGGTCCCTACGACGACTGGGCGATTAAATATGGTTATATGCCAACTGCAGCCAAAAATCCAATGGCAGAAAAAGGATTATTGCAAGAGATAGCATCACAATCAACAAAACCAGAATTAACCTACGCCCCAGATGAAGATAGCTACGACCTTGATCCAACAGTCAACCGTTGGGATAACAGCGGCGATGTCCTAGTATATTCCCAATGGCAACTAGATAACGATCGCCTGATGTGGGAACGTCTCAGCAAAAGTTACCCTATTAAAGGCGAAAGTTACAGCGACCTCAGCGAGCGATTTGATACAGTCTTCATGCACTACCTACAGAACACTCACTACATCACCAAATATATTGGTGGACAAATCTTCTCCCGCAACCATGCAGGCGAAGGCAGTAGCGTACCATTTACACCAATACCCCTCGAAAAACAAAGACTCGCCTTAGCCGCCCTGCAAAAATATATCTTTGCCACAGATGCTTTTAGCTTCGCGCCACAATTATTAAATAAACTCGCACCTTCCCGCTGGTTACATTGGGGAAGTAACATTCAATTTGAGCGCTTAGACTATCCAGTCCATGACAGTATCTTTTTAATGCAAAGTATAGTATTGCGAGACTTACTCTCAGCCGATCGCATCTCTCGTTTACGCGACATCGAACTCAAAAGTCAACCAGGACAAGCCCTAAGCTTACCAGAACTCTTTGACACCTTGCAAAACGGCATCTGGACTGAATTACAACAACACCAACCAATCAAAATCACCAGCCTACGCCGAGCCGTACAACGTGAATACCTAAACATATTAACCGGAATGGTACTGAGAACAGAAGGCGTCCCCGAAGATGCCCGGACACTTGCCTGGTATAAACTCCGACAATTAGAGACTAAGTTAAAAAATGTAAATTCTCGTGATGAATATACACAAGCACATTTGCTAGAAACACGCGATCGCATCAAAAAGACGCTTAACGCCCAAGTTCAGTCTAATTGAAACGCGGAGGAAGGCAGAGAGGTAGCGCAGAGGATCGCGGAGCAACTTTGCGTCCCTCTGCGTAACCTCCGCGCCCCTCCGCGTTTCCTTAATTACTCAACGCCCGCAGAAATCTCTGTAAACCCACCATCACCCCCGGTTTTTTCCCCGGTGCTACCCCCGGTTTCATCAAAATTTCATCTAATTCGTCACCTGATGGTTTCTTGGGTAATTCGGCAACTTTTTGATACTCTCCCTCTGTTTCTACCCACACTTGCCAAGGTTCTGGATAACACCGAAATAAGGCGGTTTCGTCGTCTACTGGTCGCAGGTAGTAGCAAGATTCGATGGTGCTAATAAAGCGGGTGCGGGTTTGTCTGGCTGTGTAGCCAATACCGACTGTTCCGGAGTCTTCTAGTCGCGGATTGAGCATGATTAAGGGACGGACTCCGACGGCGTTGGCGATTTGTTCGACTTGGACTACTTCGACTGCTGATGGTGATATTAGTAAGAAGGCTTCGTCTTCGGGTTGGATTTTTTTCTCAATGCCGATTTTTGACATGCCAATGTCCATGATTTTATATGGTATTTCTCCCCAGTCTCGTCTGGCAAGGGCTGCTGCACCAGCATCGGGAAAGAAAATTTTCAGTTGTGCGCCAAAGTTATCTAAAGCTGGGATAAATTGTTCGGCTACTGGCATGACTTTGATTTCGGGAAATAATAGCTCGACTTGGAGTAGAGTTATTCCATCGGCGATCGCTGTTTGGGTAGCGAGGCGTGATTGGATGATTGCTTCTTCTAGGGATTTGGGTAGTTCTGCCATCGGTCGGGTGGTGTGGGGGAAATTAGTCAATTTTACAGGTTTCTTAGCTTTTGACTAAAGCGAAGCGGCTCATCCGTTCTAATATTTGTTTGAGTACCATTGCTGTCCAGTCAACGTCTTCGACTGTGGTATCTCTTCCTAGGGTAATGCGGATGGCTCTTAATGCTGCTGATTCCGGATAGCCCATTGCTAGTAAAATGGAGCTGGGACTGAGTTTACCACTGTTACAGGCTGCACCAGCACTAATACCAATCCCGGCGAGGTTCATCTGGCGGACGATGGTTTTGCCACTGATTTCACTATTGGGATGTTGCAGGTAGAAACTGAGATGATGGGGTAGGCGGTTGGTTAAGTCGCCGGTGGGTATTAAACTGGAATCGGCTAAGTGGGAAAATAAGCGATCGCGTAGTTCGATTAAGCGTGGTGTTTCGCTACTCATTTCTTGCGCGGCTAATTCAGCAGCTATGCCAAAACCGGCAATTGCTGGTGTTGCTTGGGTACCAGACCGTAATTGTAATTCTTGTCCACCACCACACATCAAGGGTACTAGTTCTACCCCTGGACGGACATAGAGTGCGCCTGCGCCTTGAGGACCGTAAATTTTGTGACTTGAAAGTGAAAGTAAATCTACGGGTAGTTGTTGCACGTCGATTGGTAGTCGTCCGGCGACTTGGACGGCGTCTGTGTGAAATAAGATACCTTGTGCTTGGGCAATATTTCCTAAAGTTGTGATGGGTTGTAGTGTTCCGACTTCGCTTTGACCGTAGATGATTGAAACTAATACCGTGTTATGGCGAATTGCGGCGGCTAAATCCAAAGGGTTAATTTGTCCTCTGCTATCTACTGGTAGACGGGTGATTTTCCATCCCCACTGTTCGAGTAACTTAGCGGGTTCAGTTACGGCTGAATGCTCAACACTGGAAATAATCATATGCTGCGGTGTGCTGTAGCATCTAGCAACACCCATGATTGCTAAGTTGTCGGCTTCAGTACCACCACTGGTGAAAACTATCGCATCCGCTGGGGCGTTGATTAGTCCTGCTACCTGCATTCTGGCTTGTTCCATCAATGTGGCAGATCTTTGTCCCCACTCATGCAAACTCGACGGATTTCCCCACTGTTGAGTGAGGACAACTTGCATCGCGGCGATCGCTTCAGAACGAGTTGGTGTGGTAGCGCTGTAATCTAAATATATCTGCATATTAATCTCGTGGCTATTTCTGATTTTGAGCGAGCGTTACTTGGGAGTCCGGATCGCTCATCCAAGTTTTGTATAAAAGGTTAGATAGCACTTGATTACATAAAAACTTTATCTGGTTTTAACTGGATAAATCTCTTTACTTTGTCTTGCATTTGTTGTATGAAATTTGGCAAAACTTCTCTTATTAACTACCTAAAACAATTTCCTCTGTCCAAAAGGATACTTTTCATCCTGTCATTTCTGATGCTAGGGTTTTTACTAGTTATTCTTCTCAAACCTACACCAGAAGCCCAACTGGCTAATCTACCTCAAGACCCAGCTATTCAAGTTTATTTCAATCATAACCCAGCCGCCACCTACGAAGACCCTTATCGACATTTCCCACGCAAAGGGGATAATCTTGAGCAACAGATTGTTAGTATGATCGATCGGGCACAGTCAACTGTAGATTTGGCTGTTATGCAGTTACGACTGCCAAAAGTCGCGTCAGCCTTGGTTGCCAAACATCAAAAAGGTGTCAAGGTGAGAATCTTGATTGATAATCAATACAACAAGGCTTTAGCTGATTATACGAGCGCGGAAATTGGCAAGATGAATCAGCATGATAAGCGATCTTATGAAGAATTGAAACGATATCCGGCTGATGCATTAGCAATATTACGTACCAGTGGAATTGAAATCAAAGATGATACAGGTGGTGGTCAAACCAAAGGTAGTGGTTTAATGCACGACAAGTTTGTGATTGTCGATGGGAAAAATACTGTTATCTCTAGTGCTAATTTTACAAATTCCGATGTCCACGGGCGTTTTGACAACTACGAAAGTCGCGGTAATCCCAATAACTTAGTAATTGTACCGAATAATACTCAGGTTGCTAAGGTTTTTACAGATGAATTTAATTTGATGTGGCAAGGATCGTTTAAGTCTCATAAGCCTTACAGACCACCTTTGACTGTTCCTGTTGGTTCCGGGACGCTGACGATTAACTTTTCTCCAGCTACTAAGCGACAAGTAATAGAAAATACTAGTAATGGGGCGATCGCTTATTATCTCCAGCAAGCGAAAAAAAGCATCCATATGGCATTATTCGTCTTTTCTGATCAAAAAATTAGCGATACTCTGGCTACTGTACGCGATCGCGGTGTCGAAGATATAAAACTCCTCATCGACCCAGATTTCTTTGGCAGACCTTATTCGAAAGCTTATGATGCGATGGGACTTTGCCCGAATACTGGCAAGAAGAAACGCGCCTCTAAAGTCAAAGTCAAGCCGTGGCTGCATCCAATTACGACAGTTGGCTTCCCAGTGCCGATAGTCGGCGATCGCGGTGTCCATAGTAAAATGGCGATCTTAGACGAGACATTAGTAATTGCTGGTAGTCATAATTGGACTAGTGCCGCCAACTATCTGAATGATGAGACATTAATCGCCATCCAGAACCCAACTGTAGCAGCACATTACGAACGCGAATTTAACCGCCTCTATCAAAGAGCAGAAATTGGTGTCAAAAGTTTGCATCATGCTCAAAAATGCCAGAGAAGTACTCCCGATTCGTCACAAGACACCCAATCCACAGAGACAGAATCAGACAATGCCATCTAAGTTATAGGAATTATATTTGAGATTTGAACACATAGCAATCCTTCAAGGATTTGCGAACTTATCAACTTCTCTTCCTCTGTGTTCTCTGCGCCCGATTTTGGTTCCTGAATCAGATAACACGGTAATAACAAACTCATACGTTTGACTCTAATGACTATCTTTGTGGGGATTGTCGAAAGGGTTTGATGTCTGAAATTATAAAGACATACTCCTGAAGTTACTTGTTTTATCGTGTCTTTTACATCCATTTTGTTCAAAAATCACGATTCTCGACCCCGATTAATCCTGTCCATAGCCTTAGCGGTAATAGTTTTAACGCTACTACCTCATAATCTGCGCGTGGCTACTCGCTTTCTTTGTGCATGGAATTCGGGTACTGCGGTTTTCTTAGCTTTGACTTGGTCAAAGATGCTCAGTGCTACACCAGTCAAAATGCGGCGTTTTGCACAGCGTGATTATGAAGGTCGTGTGATGGTGTTTGTTGTAATTATTACTGCAGCCTGTGCTAGTTTACTGGCTATTGGCTTTATGCTTAGTAACCAAAAGGGTTTGCCTGTAAGTATCCTGGGACTACACCTGATGCTTTCCGTGATGACAATTGTCGTCTCCTGGTTACTTGTACATACTATATTTACGTTACAATATGCCCACACTTTTTATCGAGATTGTCCCGTGAGTGATATTGATCAGAAAACTGGCGGGCTAGATTTTCCGGATGAACGCGACCCAGATTACTGGGACTTTTTATATTTTTCATTTGTCATTGGCATGACGAGCCAAGTATCTGATATCCAGACTACATCCCGAATCATGCGGCGGTTAGCTTTAGTACATGGAGTTTTATCTTTCTTTTTTAATACCACTATTCTGGCGATGGGGATCAATATCATTGCCGGATTAATTCAAAGCCAAGGTTAGTGTCTACTTATAGAAAGAGGAAATTTACCTTTTGATTGCTTAACATCATTAGCAGAGTACATCAATCAGAGGGAATTTATGTCAGAGCAAACCACTCAATTACCCCAAGAACTCGCAGCACAACTACCCCAACACGCGCAGCAGATTTATAGCGCCGCCTTTAAAGCAGCCCAAGAAGATGGGATGAGTGAATCGGGTGCGAAGGAAGTCGGTTTAAGTAGTGTGCGAAACCAGTATGCCCAAGACAAGGATGGCAAATGGTATAATAAAGGCGAAATTACCAACCAACACTACAAAAGTGTCTATTCTGGTGGTAACTAGTTTTTTTAACTTGGGTCTGTAGAAAAGCGTTGAACAAGCCTTGGACTGTAATTGACCTTTTCTCAGGCGCAGGCGGGATGAGTTATGGTTTCCATGCTCATCCGAAATTCACTATTGTGGGGGCTGTTGATGCTCAGATAGGGAAGCCTTCAAGCAGCAGGGGGTCTTTGCAATGTAATCTTGCCTATAAAGCAAATATGGGTTTGTCGCCGCTAGATGAGGATATATTAACCCTGGAACCGAAGGATCTGCGCTTCTACCTAACAAATTCTCTTGGTACCGCTTCTGTAGATGTTTTGATTTCGTGTGCGCCATGTACGGGTTTTTCCAGAACTCTGCCTAACAATCACATATTAGATGACCCCCGTAACTCGTTAGTAACGCGCAGCATTCTTTTTGTGAAAGAATTCAAACCGAAAATTTTCATCATGGAAAATGCCAGAGAATTAGTTTTTGGTAATTTCACTCATCATTACCATTCGTTGCAAGAAGAACTTATTAGCCAAGGCTACCAAATTCACGCTCAAAATCATCTGCTGAATCGCTTTGGTCTCCCCCAACGTAGAGAAAGAGCATTAGTTATTGCCGTGCGTTCGGATTTAACGCTCAGAACCTTGGAAGATTTGTGGAAAGGATTTCGTGTTAAGTTGGAAGCTACACACGTTCGTCAAGCTATTTCATCACTACCAGCAATAGCTGCAGGACAACCAAATCCAAAAGATCCCCTCCATATTGCACCTGGATTTTCAGAGATTAAAAGCCTGAAACGATTGCAAATGATACCTAAAAATGGTGGTTCTTGGGCTGACCTGAGATATGACAAGCAAGCCAACGATATTTTAACTCCTGCCATGCTGCGCTACATAAAAAGCGGAAAATTTGGCTCACATCCAGATGTATATGGTCGATTAAGCTGGGATAAACCTGCTGTAACTATTAAGAGAGAATGTGCCCATATTGGCAATGGGCGTTATAGTCATCCGGAACAAGACCGACTTTGCTCTGTTCGGGAGATGTCTATTCTTCAGGGTTTTCCGAAAAATTACAAGTTTGTAGCCTCTGGGCTAGCAAATATGTACAGGCAAGTAGGAGATGCTGTACCGCCGCTAATTTCTTATCAATTAGCACATGTATGTGAATGGATATTCAGCGGTATCAAGCCGTCAATAAGTTCAGTCATACTTCCGAATACTCATTTTGATCTAGAGGATATTGAATCAGAATTTGATGAGCAACCGACTTCTCTTGAGTTGCCTCGGATCTCAGTCTCCATCTGATTCATTCTCATCTCTGTTTAGTCCGATTGTCGGTACAATCCATGATCCATGAAGGAAACACAGATCAGTTCTCAGATTACTAACTGTAACTTTCTCGACACTACCATCTAAAATTAAAGTGAAAGCTGCTTTATTATCTGCTGTATAAACCTTAGCGCTACTGCCTCCATTTTTTGTTCTTGGTTTAAAACTGCTTTCTTTTAATCCTTCAATTAGCATTAATATATTAAGTGGAATTTCATATAAGTCATATCGAACTTTAGGTAAGGTTTTCACCACATCGCTATCTTGAATTACGGGTACTTGAGTTTGATTGTCAAGGGATAGAGATAGTATGTCATAAGCTCTTAACATTATCATCCGCTCATATTTCCTGAGATGAGACATAACTCGGTATGTTGTTTCTCTGGCAAAGTCGGCAGTCGTTTTGCATTCTCGAATCCACCGAGCTTCCATTAATTTTGAAATTGTAATACTTTTGCTTGGAGTAAGTTTTGCGGAGGCTTCTGTCTTTAAAGAAAATTTGACTCCATCAATTCTGACATCCTCTAGGCTGTTTACTCTGCAAGAAATTCTCTCCCATAAACTTCATGCAGTTTACGTGCCATTATTTGAGGTCGAAAAGACAATTCTCCTTTTTGAGAGCATCGATTGACCAAAAACATGAGTTGACCAAACTGTAAGGTCAA